>NZ_JBCFQL010000007.1:0-206706 GCF_041729725.1 Flavobacterium zubiriense
CGATTGCGTTGCAGTCGAAACTGGTTTGTTAGCATCGCTTGTGTTATCAACATTTGGCAAACCTACCATTGTTGCAGTTATTCCATTAACTGTTCCCGTAAAGGTTGGGGAATCAATATTTGCTTTTAAATCTATTGCTGTTGTTGTAGCAAAACTACTCAAATCCTGATCGCCTGTATTTGTTCCTGATTGATTCGAAAGTTTAGTGATTTCCGAAGCGTTAATAAGACGCTCGCCGTCAACCTTATCCACTTTTGTGTCCAATGCGGTTTTTGTAGCTGTAGAAACCGGTTTGTTTGCATCGCTTGTGTTATCAACATCTGGCAAACCTACCATTGTTGCAGTTATTCCATTAACTGTTCCCGTAAAGGTTGGGGAATCAATATTTGCTTTTAATGCCAGAGCAGTTGTAACAGCAGTTACACTAGCATCAACATAAGTTTTTACTGATTTTACACTTGGATATTTAGTATCAGAAGTTCCGTCATTTGTCACATTAGTACTTTTATTGGCTAAATTTTCTTTTAACAAATCAGCATTGGTTCTGTTAGTTACTTCTGTTGCCAAATTTGTTGTTAAAGTAGCATCAGCTGAAGTTCTTGCTGTAGTTTCAGTAGTTAAGTTTGTAGCAATAGTAGTTTCAGCAGCTTTAGCTCTGATAATTTCAGCATCTATAGCATTAGATAAAACCAACTGTTTCCCATCAACATACATTTTTACTGCTTTCACACTCGGGTATTTTACATCTGAATTCCCATCAACTATAACATCAATACTTTTGTTAATTACATTTTCTTTTAAATTTAACGCCGACTGTGTCGCGATGCTTATTGGTTTATTTAAATCAGTTGTATTATCAACATTATTGATTTGTAAATTAGTTCTAGCGTCTACTAGGTTTGTAGCATTAGTCCCTCCGTTTTCAATAGCTACAACTCCAGTAACATTTTCTGCATTAATGGCTGAAAAAGCCAAAGGAACATAACTAAAATCCTGATTGCTTATTTCAATGTAAGTAGCACAATTTCCATCGGCATTTATTCCAACAATCAAACTTTTTTTAGAAATATTCCAAACAATATCTTTAAAAGAAGCGGCATAACCCGCAGTTTGATTTCCCGAACCAATGACAAGATTTACCATCCCAAATCCATCTGTTTTAGTTTGTATGGTTTCCTGGTATTCTACATTTGAAAACTCATCTACAAACTTAAATACCATACAAATATCCTTATTTACCAGAGGACTATTCAAATTATTCACCCCAGGCAACTGTTCTCCTTTAGGGTTTAAAATTATAGCCTGATAAGAGATTCCATTCATCTGAGCAAAAGAATTTGTTGCTACAAACAGTATAAATAATATAACTATTTTTTTCATATCGTAATTAATTGATGTTGAAATGAACTCCTAATTGAAGTTGATTAGTACTAAAAGATATTTTTTCACTTGAAGAATTGGTAATATTGATACTCTGGCAAAAATTATATCCTAAACTTAAAGCTCCAAATGAGGGTATAACATATTTTGCCATTAATCCTATTGATGATTCTAATACAATTCCCGAAAATTCATCTTCCTGAATTAAATCATAATAAATACCGTTGATTTCCTGTTTGCCGTAAATAATAGAAGAAACATTTAAACGAGTTTTAAACAAAAAATCAATTTTATTTTTGGAAGTTGCTGTAAACGAATAAAAATTATACAATAAACCTCCATGCAAACCTAAATATTGAGTATCCCAACGATAAGAATTAGCCGAATTTCCTCCTATAGCATTGTAATCATTCAAAGAGAAACCAAATGAATACAACATATTTTTTTTAGCCAAAGGCTTTACAAAACCCACTTCATAAAAATTGCCTGTTCCGCTTTGAAGGTTAGGACTTGATTGAAGATTGGCATCCTTGTAGTTGTACTTCGTGTAATTTTTACCCGAAGTAAAATAAACTTCCTGAGAAAAAATAGTTGTGGTTGCCAGTAAAAAAGTAATTAGTAAGTAGTTTTTTATCATATTTTAATAATTTTAGTATAATAAGTCATAGTCATTGAACGCAGTTGCACTAAATATTCGGATCGGGGTAACTTTAATAGATTTATTGTCAAAATGGCATTTTCAGACTGCCCTTTTTGTTGATGTACTAATCGACCACTTACATCAAATACATAAATCGAAATTTCATCTTTAATGGGATTTGAAAATTGGAAATGAACTAAATCTGTAAATGGATTCGGATACGTTAAAACTATCATTTCCGTTTTCTCATTAGAAGCAATATGACTGCTCCAAAGACTTTGCTGAAAACCCTGAATTACAACTGCATCCTTATTTGAATTACCAATTGCACTTTGTTGACCAATAGTTTGACTTATAATATAACCATTAGAAAGTTTCTTGGTCGTTCCTTGTGAGGAAAGCATTTGATGATGTAAAATTTGTCCATAAAATGGAAGGGATAAAAACAATAATAAATACTTCATAAAAAATATTTTTTAAGACAATATTAATCATAAATATTACACTTAATCGATTTTTTTATACCATTCACCTGTTTTTAGAACTAAACAGTAACAATTTTTCGGTTTTTAGTAACTGATTTGTTAAAATAATTTAGAAATTGAAAGGTATTGTTTTCAAAAAAATTAGAAAAAATTAACAAACTAATGTAGTTGATCGATATATTTGAAATAAATTTGAATTTTTTCATTTTTTAGCATCCGGAACTAAATAAATTCCATACAAAATTTACTAGCTTAACTCTTAAAAAAAAAAATTAAATGTTATTAAACTCATTAAGTGTTATCACGGGGATTATTGGATTTCTCATCGCTGTTATACTTTTTCTGAATAAAAAATCAAACCCTATAATGAATATTTATATGGTTTTATTAATTTTTATAATCTCCTGCCGCTTTTTTATTTATGGAATAATCAATTTTATTTCTAACCCTGAACTGATAACTATTTACACCAAATATTCTAATTTAACATCGGTCGTAATACCAATATGTTATCTGTATTTTAAAAATTTGAGAGTCAAAAAACAGTTTAATTTAAAGGAATTATTACACTTTCTATTCCCAATTATATATTTTTTAATCACTTTTAAAATTTACAATTATCTTACGCCTACTTTCACAATACGGTTTTCTATTCTTTTAATTTTTCTGACTTTTCTACTTAATTATGTCTTTTTAAGTTACACTCTTCTAAAAAATAATGTTTGGAATAAAAGTTTCGAAAACAAATCAATCAAAAAACAAAACAAAAAAATATACAATTGGACACTATTTCTATTTATAGCATTAATATTAGCCTCAATAAGACTTTCCGTTTCTTTATTTATTGAAATTTTTCAAAATGAGCCAACAAAAGGACTAAGTTTTCAATGGATATCATCTCTAATTTGGATTGCCATTCTGATTAAAATATTAGTTACACCAGAAATTCTTTATGGCTATAATCTTTTAAATGAAAAATTGAAAGAAAATAGAAACTCTAATTTAGTATTTAATGAAATTTGGCAAATACAACCCATTTGTGAAATAAAAAACATACAACACCTTATTTTAAAAGAAAAAATTGATAATAATCTCCAAAATTATTTTGAAGAGATTGAAAAGATAGCATTACATTTTGACGCTTTTAGAAATCCAAAATTAACTCTTACCGATTTAGCAACTAAGCTCAGTATTCCTAAAAGTCATCTTTCTTATTTATTCAAATACCACGCTACCATCTCTTTTTCGGAATTTAAAAAAGTCATCCGAATTCAAGATGCAATTAAACTCATTGAGGAAGGTTATTTAAAAAATAATACGTTGGATTCTCTTTCAAAAAAAATCGGATTTACTTCCTACAATCCTTTTTTTACCAGCTTCAAAGACATAATAGGAATTCCTCCTTTAGAATATATAAACCAAATTAATTCGGTAGCTATTTAAATATTCATACATTTTTTTTAAAACGGCTCTTTCCTTGCTTAAACTTTTGTGTATTTCTATCAGAAAGCAGAAAATACCTTTAGTAGCTGAAATACTCTTTTTGAATTAATATTTATTTTCGAACCAAAAAAAAGATAAAGAGCATTATTTTAGGTTTCTTTTGTCTTTTTATCAAACTTAAAAAAATAATTCAAAAAATACGTATTTATACTTAATTTATACTTATTTTTACATTTCAAAACTCTAGTTCAAGAGTTAAACAGATTACATTATTAAAAAAGACTGAGGATGATGCAAAATTCAGAAATCAAAACTACCTGTTCGTATTGTGGAGTAGGATGCGGAATCATTGTAACCAAAGATGCTACCAACGGAGTTATGGTAAAAGGAGACCAAGACCATCCTGTAAATAGAGGAATGCTTTGTTCTAAAGGGATGAACCTTCACTATGTTGCTAATGACACTTCCGATAGGATTCTGTATCCCGAAATGCGTTGGAGTAAATCACATCCTATGGAACGTGTGAGCTGGGATGATGGTTTAGATCGTGCCGCTGCTGTATTTTCTTCAATAATAAAAAAACACGGTCCTGATAGCGTAGGTTTTTATATTTCTGGCCAATGTTTAACAGAAGAATATTATTTAGTAAATAAACTGGTAAAAGGTTTTCTAAAAACCAATAATATAGACACTAATTCTCGTCTTTGCATGAGTTCAGCAGTAGCTGGCTACAAGAAAACCTTTGGAGAAGACTCTGTTCCCATTGCTTATGACGACATTGAATTAGCCGATACTTTCTTAATCACTGGTGCAAATCCCGCTTGGTGTCACCCTATTCTGTTTAGACGTTTAGAACAACACCGTGAGAAAAATCCAAAAGTAAAGGTAATTGTAATTGATCCCAGAAAAACCGATACTGCCTTAACTGCCGATTTGCATTTGCAAATTCTTCCTGGAAGCGATATTATTTTATACCATGCTATGGCAAAAAGAATTATCGAAAAAGGCTATACCGATAATAATTTCATCAGGAAACATACTGAAAATTTTGAGGCTTACAAAAATTTAGTCTTGTCAACCTCATTAGAAAAAGCCTCTCAATTGTGTGGAATTTCCATCAAAGAAATTGATTTGGCTGTGGATTTAATAGGCAAAGCCGAAGGTTTTCTTTCACTTTGGGCTATGGGATTGAATCAAAGTGCTGTAGGAGTGGATAAAAACACGGCTTTATTGAATATTTCATTACTAACAGGACACGTTGGAAAACCAGGTTCTGGACCTTTTTCTTTAACTGGACAACCGAACGCTATGGGCGGAAGAGAAGTGGGCGGAATGGCGAATTTACTAGCGGTTCACCGTGAATTAGCGAATCCGGAACACCGTCAGGAAGTAGCAGATTTTTGGGGTGTGGATAGTATTTCAGAAAAACCGGGGCTAACCGCAACAGAGATGTTTGAAGCCTTAGCATCTGGAAAAATGAAAGCCATTTGGATTATCTGTACTAATCCAATGGTAAGTTTACCCGATTCTAGACGAGTGGAAAAAGCCTTGAAAAACGCCAAATTTGTTGTGGTTCAGGAAATATCACACCATGCCGATACCGCTAAATTTGCCGATTTACTCCTTCCCGCAGCGGGATGGTTAGAAAAAGATGGTACAATGACTAATTCCGAAAGAAGAATTTCTTATTTACCGAAAGGAATAAATGCTCCTGGTGAAGCGCTAGCCGATATTGAAATCCTAACTCGATTTGCAAAAAAAATGGGGTTCACTGGCTTTAATTTCAACACTGCCGAAGAAGTTTACAAGGAATACTGTCAAATGACAAAAAATACTAATATTGACATTTCATACCTGAATTACAATAGATTAAAATACGAAGGTACTTTTCAATGGCCTGTTCCTGATTATGGACATCCGGGAACGCCAAGACTTTTTACGGATAGAAAGTTTTATACGCCTTCTCAAAAAGCCATTTTTAACCTGCCTGCAACTATTGAAAATACTTCTGAGAAACCTAACGACAAATTTCCTTTTATCCTTACCACAGGTCGTATTAGAGACCAATGGCACACGATGACTAAAACCGGGAAAGTGTCCCGATTGCTATCACACATTCCAAATCCATTGTTAGAAATCAATCCTATTGATGCTTTTAAAACAGGAATAGAAAATGGAGATGTAGTGGTTATTAGCAGTAAAAATGGAGATGTTCGGGTAAAAGCAAATGTTACTGATACGATTAAAGAAGGTGTTGTTTTTTTACCAATGCACTGGGGAAAACAATTAGAAAATGACCTAAACAGAGCCAACAATCTTACCAATACACTTGTTGATCCCATTTCTAAAGAACCTGATTTTAAATACACTGCTGTTGCTGTTAAGAAATATGAAAAACCGTTCCAAAAAATAGCTATTGTAGGTGCTGGAGCTGCTGCTTTTAGATTCATACAAAACTACAGAGAATTGAACACTACCGATGAAATTGTAGTTTTCTCAAACGAAGCCAATCCATTTTACAATCGGGTGCTGTTGCCTGAATATGTTACCAATGAATTGTCTTGGGAAAATTTACTAAAAATTAGAAGTGACGACGGTTTAAGCAAATTAAACATTACGTTGAAATCGTCTATTGGGATTGATAACATCGATGCAGCTAATAAAACAATCAAAGACAGCCGTGGTGAAACCCACACTTTTGACCGATTAATTTTAGCTACAGGAAGTCGTCCTTTTGTTCCTGAAAATGCACAATTACACCTTCCGGGACGTTTTACAATGCGTAGAAAAGAAGATGCTGATAAATTAAAAAACTATTTAGACCAAACTAATTTAGCTCCCGAAGACCAACATGTAGTAATTGTAGGTGGCGGTTTATTAGGTCTCGAATTAGCTGCAGCCTTAAAACATAAAAAAGTAAAAATTACCATTATTCAAAGGGCTTCCCGATTAATGGAACGTCAACTGGATCGTATTTCTTGCAAATTATTAGCCGAAGAAGTTCAGCTTCGTGATATTCAAATTTATTTTGATAATGAAGTCAGTACCGTTTTCGAATCAAATAATGCTAATGAACTGGAAATTGCACTAAAAAGTGGTCGAATATTAACCGCAAACGCCATTGTTTACGCCATTGGAACAATTCCAAACATAGAAATTGCTAAAGAATCCGGAATTGCTTGTGGTCGCGGAGTGAAAGTAAATCAGTATTTACAATCATCCAATCCAGATATTTTTGCCATTGGTGAAATTGCCGAATTCAATGGGAAATTATTCGGAATTACCTCTGCTGCCGAAGAACAAGCCGATGTTTTAGCCCACTTTTTTGCGGGAGACATCAGTAGTTTTTACAAAGGTTCGGTATTAATGAACATTCTAAAATTAGAAGATATTAATCTTTGCAGTATTGGCGAAGTTGAAATTCCTGAAAATGACGATAGTTATGAAGAAATTGTCTTTGCCGATTTGAAAAAACGTTATTACAAAAAATGTATCGTTAAAGACGATTTATTAGTGGGTGCTATTTTAATGGGTGATAAAAACGAATTTGCCGAGTTCAAAACCATGATTGAAAGCAAAATCGAATTGTCTGACAAACGGAACCAACTCTTAAGAGGAAGCAATGCAGCCGCAAAACCGGTTGTGGGTAAACTAGTTTGCTCTTGTAGCCAGGTAGGAATGGGTAATATTGAAGAAGCTATTAAATCCGGAACCACTAATTTCACTGAACTATGCAAATCTACAGGAGCGGGTTTAGGCTGCGGAAGTTGCAAAACCGAAGTGAAAGAAATATTAGCTAAATGCAAATAAGTTTGTTGTTGCTTGTTTATAGTTTATTGTTAAATAACTACAAACATCAAACTACAAACCATAAACTTTAAAGATATGGAAGTAACACGATTAATAGTAAAGGGAGGCGTTATTTCGCCAGGCGAATTACGCAACATTGTCAACATGAGTTTAGCGCAAGGACTAAAAGACATTTCCTTTGGTTCCAGACAAGATATTATTTTTCCAAATGGATTTGAATATTCAGAAACAGAAAATAATGGCAAACTTCATATTGTTTATCCTAATGAACAAAGCGGAAATAATATTGTTTCTTCGTATGTATCAACCGATATTTTTAGAAATACATCTTGGCTAACAGGTAATAAATTCTTATATGTTTTAGAACAATTTAAAGAACAACCAGTTTTAAAAGTCAATATTACCGACCCAAAACAACAATTAGTCCCATTATTTACAGGACATATCAATTTTATTGCTTCAGAACATGAAGATTATTGGTATTTGTATATTCGTTTACCCAATTGGCAACGCATGGAAATCTATCCAGTATTAATTTACAGCTGGGATATTTCCAAAATCTATTACGAAATAGAACGTGTTGTAAGCGAAGAATCCATGGGAATTGATATGATTTTTAATCTAGTTAGCGAAAATTTGGATACTAACAACCGAACGATGGATAAATCCCTGAATGTTCCGTTTTATCCTTTTCCTTATTACGAAGGCATGAATCGTTTGGGAATTGACCAATACTGGCTTGGATTGTATTGGAGAAATAATCTTTACGATTTAGAATTTCTAAAAGAAATGTGTGATTTATGTTTTGATTGCAAAATTGGAAAAATAAGCATCACACCTTGGAAATCCTTCATTATAAAAGGAATTCCGAAAGACCGAAAATTAGACTGGGAAAAATTCCTTGGAAAAAAAGGAATTAATGTCCGTCATTCGCTTTTAGAGTTAAACTGGCATTTACCTGTAGCCACGGATTGGTCTTTGAACTTGAAAACATTTTTAGTTAGAACCTTAGATCAATTCGACATTAGTACTTACGGACTTACTTTTGGTATTTCCAATTACAATCGTGAGGGACATTATTTTACTTCGATTGTCATCGAAAAAAATAAATTGCCAAAAGACCTGGAATCCATCAAAATTAGAGATACTTACAATGTTTTGTATGCCAAACATTTTGACCCAAATACACGAGAATATATCATTCATACGCAAGATATTGATAAACTGGAATTGCCAAGTATTCTAATCGAATTGAGTAAAAAATACTTTAACGAGTTAGGAGATACTATTTTAGTTGAAAACAATTCAGCTACAGCTGCGAAAAAAGAAAAGCAAGAACATGATGTGTACCAATGTTCAGAATGTCTTACCATTTATAACTCAGAATACGGAGATGAAGTGCAAGGAATAAAGAAAGGCGTTTTGTTTAATGATTTACCCGAAGACTATTGCTGTTCTTTATGCGAATCATCAAAATCTAATTTTGTACTTTTAACGGCTGAAAAACAAGATATTTAAAAACCCAAATTATCAATAAAACTACATTTATGAATACCGAATATAAAACCGTCGATTCTTCAAAAATAACAATCTCGGAATTAATGTTGCCTTCGCACACTAATTTTAGTGGAAAAATTCATGGTGGTTATATTTTATCCCTAATGGACCAAATTGCTTTTGCTTGTGGTTCTAAATTTTCAGGAAATTATTGTGTAACAGCTTCAGTAGACACCGTAAATTTCTTGAAACCTATTGAAGTTGGTGAATTAGTTACCATGAAAGCCAGCGTAAATTACGTGGGAAATAGTTCGATGATTATTGGCATTCGGGTAGAAGCCGAAAACATTCAAACAGGAGTAGTGAAGCATTGTAACTCATCCTATTTTACAATGGTTGCCAAAGATAAAACAGGACAAAACGTGTCTGTTCCAGGTTTGATTTTAACCACGCTCAAAGAAGTAAGTCGTTTTCAAAACTGTTTGAGACAAATTGCTTTGAAAAACGAAAAAGAATATCAAAAAACCATAGCTACTTTTGGATCTATCGAAACGATTTTAAAATCAAACAAATATAAAGTCAAAGTAGATTTTGAAAAATAATGTTGGTATAAACTCGACCGCTTTTTAAATCGGTCGAATCTAAAAACGTAAAAAGCACAGTGTAACGCTTTGCTTTTTACGTTTTTAATAAATTGGAATTAAGCTTTTTATAAATTTAAATTGTATAATTTGTTAAAAAATAGGAAACGTTTTTATGTCACGTAATTATTTTATAATTTTACACGTAAACTATTTATTATGAATACGAAATTAACTTTAAATATCGACCAAAACATAATTGAGGAAGCTAAGTCTTATGCAAAAAACAATAGTGTAAGTCTTTCAAAGCTTATTGAAAATTATTTATTATCAATAACCACAAAGGATTCCAAAAAGACAAAAATAAGCCCGCTTGTTGAGAGTCTTACAGGAGTTATCTCTCTTGAAGATACCGATTACAAAAAAGAATATGGCGATTACTTATCTAAAAAATATTCTTAATGGATAAAATACTCGTTGACACCAATATTGTTTTAGACTTACTTTCTAAACGGGAAGCATTTTATCAAGAAGCACAAGAATTATTTACATTATCAGATTATAATAATGTAAAACTCTATGTTTCATCTCTAACTATTGCAAACGTTCATTATTTATTGTCAAGAAATTTAAAATTAGATGAGGCGAGGAAAATTTTAATCAAATTCAAAGTACTAGTTGAAGTTTTACCAATGGATGACAAAATTTTAGAACTCGCATTAGTATCTGATTTCAAAGATTTTGAAGATGCTATTCAATATCATACCGCTTTGGAAAACGAATTGAATTTGATTTTAACTCGCAATAAAAAGGATTTTAAAAAATCAGTACTTCCTGTATTTACTGCTAGGGAATATTTAAAAAAGTAGTTATCCCCCAATCGCAATCATAGAGCGATTGTCTTGATTTAAAACTGGATTATCCACATCTTCTATAGTTGTCATTCCTGCTCTTACTTTCTTTTTATTTTTAATCGCTGAAGCAATAATGCTTTCAATAGCTTCACCGTTTCTGTAAGGAGTCAATACATCGGTTTCTGAGTTTGAAAACAAGCAATTCTTGATTTTCCCATTTGCCGTAAGGCGAATTCTATTGCAGCCATCACAAAACGGATTCGTAATCGAACTAATGATTCCGAAGCTTCCCAAGTAGTTTTTTATCCTGAATTCTCTGGCTGTGAAGTTTTTTTCATCTTCAAGTTTTTCCAAATTGGATTCAGAAAAATGAACAGAAAGTTGGTCTAAAATTTCTGTTTGAGAAACCATTTTGCTCCTGTCCCACTGGTTTCCAGCAAAAGGCATGAATTCGATAAAACGAATTGAAATAGGTAAAAACTCGGTTAGATTAATAAAATCGATAATTTCGTTATCATTAAAACCTTTAATCAAAACCACATTTACTTTTACCTTAAAATCATTATTCAGCAGCAAATGCAAATTATCAATTACTTTTTGAAATTGATTGCGAAGTGTAATGGTATTGAATTTAGATGGAACTAAAGTATCCAAACTCAAATTGATTTTTTTGACATTAAATTGCTTTAAAACGTCAATATGTCGGTCAATTAGAATTCCGTTTGTAGTAATCGAAATTTCGGTTTCTAATTGAGCTAATTTTTCTATAATTTCAGGAAAATCTTTTCGCAACAGCGGTTCTCCTCCTGTTAATCTTATTTTGTCAACTCCATTATTTACAAATGTTTGGGCCATAGCAAAAACCTCATCGGCAGTCATCAACTCTTTTTTAGGAGTCAATGCAATTCCCTCTGCCGGCATGCAATACGTACAACGCAAATTGCATTTCTCTATTAAAGAAATACGTAAATAGTTGTGTTTACGACCAAAATCATCCGTCAATATGGTGTTATTTGGCATCATGATTACTCCCTTTTAGGATGTGAAAAATATGCAAAACATGCGGAAAAACAGCATCCATAGATTCTCTTGCTCCATTAACAGAACCTGGCAAAGCCAAAACTAAGCTATCGCCAATAGTTCCCGCCACAGAACGCGAAAGCATCGCATACGGCATTCTGTCTTGTCCGTAATTGCGAATCGCTTCTTCAATTCCCGGAATTCTATTTTCTAATAATGGTTCTAAAGCTTCTGGTGTAACATCTCTTGGCGAAAGCCCAGTTCCTCCTGTAAAAATCACCAATTGGTTTTCCTGAACGAATTTTTTAGTTCTGTCCTGGATAAAATCAACTTCATCAGGAATAATTTCGTAATGAGCCGTTTCTACACCATACGATTCTAGTTTTTCAACAATAACTTTTCCGGAACGATCTTCTTTATCTCCTGCAAAAATAGAATCGGAACAAACAAAAACAGCCGCTGTTAAAGCATCACGGAATTTATTTTTGTATGACGATTTTCCACCTTTTTTCTCCACTAATTTAATAGTCGAAATTTCGATATTCTTATCAATTGGTTTCAGCATATCATACATCGTTAACGCCACAATAGACGCGCCATGCATAGCTTCGACCTCTACTCCTGTTTTATAAACGGTCTTTACAGTAAAAAGAATATCAATCGTTAAATCCTTAATTTCATAAGCCACCGCCGTATATTCAATCGGCAACGGATGACAATCAGGAATAGATAAATGCGTATTTTTTACAGCAAATAAACCCGCAGTTTTAGCCATTTCAAGCACATTGCCTTTGGGAACCAAATTTTTGGCAATAGCTTCAATCGTTTCCGACAAACTAACTTTTACAGTTGCCATGGCTGTTGCCGAACGTAACGTACTTATTTTATGGGTAATATCGACCATTATTATTATTTATTTTTTTACCACAAATTAGACTAATTGATACAAATTTTGTCCTGTTTTAATTAATCATAATTAGTGAAAATTGGTGTAATTGCTTCGCCTATTCACTATCGCTCGGGCAATGTCATTAAGTTAAGGATTCGTCTGTTCGAGTTGGCTTACAATTTGCGACAGAAAATTGTAAGCCCGTATCGAGAACTCTAGTTTGTATAAAGCTTCTCGATACAATTTTAAATATTAAAGCTATCGCATTATTATTTAAAATTACTCGAAGTGACGACTGAAAAAGCTTAACTTAATAACATTGACCGCTCAGGCCGTGTCTCCCTTTTTTTTAAAGCGAAAATCCTATTTATTTTGCTTCCAAATGAAATCTTCATTCTCAAATATTTCTTTACCAAAGATAGGCACATCAGTCTTAATCCAATTCACAATAGCTTCAGTAGCTTCATAAACCTGTGTTCTATGTCCCGCAGAAACAAAGACAAACAAACAAATTTCGCCTGCTTTAACCACGCTTAAACTGTGGTAAATGTGCATACAAACCAAATCAAATTCGGCGAAAGCCTTTTCTCTAACTGCAGTCAAAGCTTCATTTGCCATTTCTTCATAAGCGGTATATTCTATCGCTTTTACTACATTTTCGGCATGAATATCGGCACGAACCTGACCTAAAAAAATATTGTGTGCCCCAATCGTGTGCTTCCCTTGATGTTTAGCTATTGAATCGGCTATAAATTCCGGAGAAATGGCTCCTTCTATAAAAACTTTTTTGCTCATATTGATATTTTATAAATTGTCCGCTAACAGACTAAACAATGGTACACGGATAACACTGATTTTTACAGATAAAAAACGGATTTTCATTCCTTTTAAAAACAACTCAGTACATTCCTTTTAGCAATTTTCTTTGCGAACTTTGCGAAAAACCTTGTGTCCTTTGCGGTTAAAAAACAGACACTTTTGCCATAACTCCTTCTAATTTTAAAGCACCACCCGCAATACTTTGTACTTTTAAAAATTGATGTTTTTTAAGTATTTCAGCTGCTTTTTTACTTCTAATACCCGATTGGCAATACACCAATATCGTTTTATTGGAATCCAATTGATCTAAATTCTCTTCTAAATCAGCAAGCGGAATTTGGATTGAATTAGTAAAATTTACTTTTGGTAATTCTTCTTTATTTCTAACATCCAGAAAAAGAACACCTGGATTTTCTATTTCTTCCAAAGCTTCTTTCGCTGAAATTTCTAAAACTGTATTTTCAATTGCATTGTATTTTTTTTCGAAATCCAATCGGCTTAAAGAAATACTATTGTTTTTAACCAAATCAAATTTTTGTTGGTCGTTATTGAGCATGTTATAAATCAACAATTCGCCCGAAAGTACCTTGCCAATTCCAAGAACCATTTTCAAAACTTCATTAGCCTGAAACATCCCAATAATTCCCACCGAAATACCCATTACTCCAGCATCAACGCAATTTTTACTATTGGAAGATTCATCTGGAAAAAGACATCGGTATGTAGGTCCGTTTTGATAATTAAATACCGAAACTTGTCCTTGAAATTTATAAATAGAACCGTAAACAAAAGGTTTATGGGTTACAACACAAGCATCGTTAATTAAATATTTGGCATGCAAATTATCGGTTGCATCGACCATAATGTCATACTGTTCGAATAATGCAATGGCATTTTTAGCATTCAAAGTATCCGTAATAGCATTAATTTGGATCGAAGGATTCAAAGACAAAGCCATTTCTCTAGCTTCTAGCGCTTTGGATTTTCCTACCGCATTGCTTTTATAAATTACCTGACGTTGTAAGTTACTGATTTCAATGGAATCATTGTCAATAATTCCTATTTCTCCAATTCCAGCTGCTGCTAAATACGGTAAAATTGCCGCGCCTAAACCACCCGCACCAATAATCAATACCTTAGCTTGAGTTAGTTTTTCCTGGCCTTTTTCGCCAACTTCAGGAAGTATAATTTGTCGATTGTATCGCATAATTGCTACCGAATTAGAAAATTATTGTTTTTTAACCTCCAGCAAAGGGAGGCAACAAAGCAACAACATCATTGCTTATTAACATGTAACTGTTTTTGTCTTGTACCAGTTTTTGATTGACCGCAATACTATAAGAAAGCGAAGCCAAATCGTATTTTTGCTCTAATGCATCCACTAATTCCTGTAGAGATGAATTAGAAAAAGGAATGTTTTCTTCCTGCACTTTTGTTTTCTCGGCTACAGCACCAAAATATTTAAGCCTTAGCATTACTCTGTTACGTTTAGATTTTGAAAAATAAATTCATCATCAGTGTAAGCCGCTTTAGTAAAAACAGCTAGTTCAGAAGCATGCTTAACCACCTCTCCTATTACAATAATGGCTGGCGAAGCCAATTTGTGTTCGGCTACTAATTTACGAATAGAACTTACCGCTCCTATTACTTTTTTCTGCGTGTCTTTGGTTCCGTTTTGAATGATAGCCACTGGTAAATCATCGGTTCTGTTGTTTTGATAAATAGATACAATTTCGTCTAGTTTATTCATTCCCATCAAAATAACCACCGTAGCCGACGATTGTGCCGCCAAACTTACATCCATAGATAATTTATGTGCCGAAGTGGTTCCTGTAATTACCCAAAAACTTTCCGAAATTCCGCGTTGTGTTAAACTGATTCCATTAGAAGCTGGAACTCCTAATGCCGAAGATATTCCAGGAACAATTGCCGTTTGTAAACCATGTTGCTGAGCAAATTCAATTTCTTCACTTCCTCTACCAAAAACAAATGGATCTCCCCCTTTTAATCGCACCACATGACCGTGTTTTTTAGCCATAACCACAATCAATTCGTTTATCTGATCCTGAGTGTAGGCGTGACAACCAAAACGCTTCCCAACAAAAACAATCTCCGTTCCTGCAGCAGCATATTGCAATAAGTCTTCATTTACTAATGCATCATAAAGTATTGCATCAGCATCTCCTAAAGCTTTTATGGCTTTTATGGTAATTAATTCCACATCGCCAGGTCCAGCCCCTACAATTGTCAACTTTGGTGTGTTAGTCTTTTTCATATTCTTCAATATTTGGCATTCAGTTCATTCAATTCGGTAAGTGAATTGACATTTCTAAATTGTTCACTTCGCTCTCCTGCAACTTCAATTATTTGGTGATTCACTTTTTCTAGCAAGCGCATCATTTTTAAATCATTTTCTTCTATCGCCTTTTTAAGAATTGGAATTATTTTCTTCGAATAAATTCCGATCAAAGGATGAATTTTATTGGCTTCTGAAAAAACAGAAACTTCAAAATATGCATTGTGTTTTGCGATTAATTCCGATAATAATTCGGTCGAAATTAAAGGAATATCGCAACTCAATATCAAATTAATTTCTGATTCCGAATGAACCAAAGCAGTGTAAATTCCGCCAATAGGTCCTTTATCTAATTCAATATCTTTTATTTTTTTATAGGACAAATAATCATAATCAGATGTATTTGTTACTAATTGTATTTCATTACTAATGGGCAAAGCCGCTGCAATAATATGCTCAATAAATGGTTTTCCTTGAAAAAGCACCAATCCTTTCTCCGACTGCATTCGGCTGCTTTTGCCTCCACAAAGAATTGATACCGTTATTTTTTCCATTTTTATTTCAATTAAAAGGCAAAACTACCACTTCTTCATTTGCTTTTATCGCTGTAACATCATGAGGCACAACAACAAAACCATTTGCAATCGAAAAAGTATTTAACATTGCCGAACTCTGACTTTCTAAAACCGTCACCTTTTCATCTTCATACAAGGCTTTTAAAAACAAGGTCTTTCCAGATGTATTTTTAAAATCTACATTTATTTTTCGCTTCATTTTTGGCAAATGGATCGCTTCAAATCCCATTAACTTTTTCAAAGCAGGAAACGCATATACATAAAAGCAAGTCAATGAAGAAGCAGGATTTCCTGGTAAAGCAAAGACAATTTTATTTTCTTTCCGTCCAAAAAACAAAGGCTTCCCCGGCTTTTGATTGATCTTATAAAACAACTCTGTTACTCCATTCTCTAATAAAGCTTCTTTGACATAATCATAATCACCAACCGAAATTCCGCCCGAAATCAACACTACATCAAAATTAGTTATACATTTTTCTACGGTACTAATTGTCTTTTTTAAACTATCTTTTACTTTAAAAACTGTTGGCTTATTTATTCCAATTGTTTTCAAAGCTGCTTCCAGCATCAGCGAATTACTTTCGTAAATTTTTCCTTTTGGTAATTTATTTCCAGCAGCAACCAATTCGTTTCCAGTAACTAAAATAGCTACTTTTGGTTTTTCAAACACTTTAATTTTTGTAATTCCCAAACAGGCTAAAAAACCAATAGCCGCCGGAGTAATTACTGTATTTACATCAAAAACCAATTCGCCTTTTTTAATTTGCTCCCCTTTAGCTCTTACATTAGCAAATGCCTCAGGCATTTTTTCTATTTCAAGCAAATTATCCTTTACGCTTGTATGCTCTTGCATCACCACAGTATCGGTATCATCAGGAACAAAAGCACCTGTAAAAATGCGAACTGCTTGATTTTTTTTGATTTCATCATCTAAAAAATCTCCTGCCTGAGCTATATTCACCACTTCAAACTGAGTCAATTCTCCATGAGTAAAAGCGTATCCATCCATCGCCGACTGACGGAAAGGAGGCATATTAATTGGAGAATAAATTGCTTCTGCCAAAACATATCCCAGTGATTTACTCACTTTGATTTTTGCAATGGGCATTTTAGAACTATTCTCAGCTATAATATTTAAAGCTTCTGCTACTTGAATCATAAAAAGTGATTTTAAAACTAAGTATAAATACTTATGCAAATATAAGTAATTATGTTTGGTACTATTATAAAATGACGGTTTTAAAGAGCGAAATACAATAAATAAAATTTACCCTCCATAAATTGCGAAAAAACAAATATTTCATTGTTTTTTGTTATAAATTCTTAAAGTCAAATGCTGGAATTTGTTGTTAAGTTGGCAAATATTAGCTGAAAATGGCTAAAAACTATTCCATTGGTAAAACTAAAGTCGATGTAATTTGTTCTAAAACTTCAAAAGCTGTTTCAGCCATTTTATTTCCCTTTGTATCTACAAGCGGATTGATTTCGCAAAATTCGATACAAATTACTTTTCGAGACATAATCATTTGATTGATCATCGCAATCACTTCATATTGGTCAAAACCTTTAGAAACTGGAGTTCCTGTTCCGTTAGAAATTAAATCACAATCCAGAGAATCCACATCAAAAGAAATATAAATCATATCACAATTAGCCAATTGTGCCAATGCTTTTTCGACGCAAATTGCTAAACCTTTGTACCGAACTTCCTCAACACTGAAATTTTTAATACCCAATTCCGCTATTTGTTGGTCTTCAGCTTCTTCGGTATCGCGAACTCCAAAATAGATTAAATGTTCTGGATCAATCTTAGCCGCCTCAATCCCTATATGTTTCATTTCTTCCCAATGTTGCTGAGTTTCAGGAATGACTTCGTTAATTTGGCATTTCAAATTATCCAAAGCTAAGGCTGCCGCCAAGGGCATTCCGTGAATATTTCCCGATGGAGAAGTATAAGGCGAATGCAAATCGGCGTGAGCGTCAATCCAAATTACTCCCAGTGTTTTATGTGGATAAAAAGCTTTAATTCCGCTTATAGTCCCCAATGCAGAAGAATGATCTCCCGACAAAACAACAGGCAAAAAGTTGGCTTCTAAAGTTCTTTTTATAGTATAGGAAACACGAGTACATTGCTCTAAAACAAATTCGATTCGCTTAGCAAATGTATTTCTATTCTTATCATAAATAGTTTCGTTATGCGTTTTTACATCTTCAAAAGTAAATTGGTTAAAATAATCACTCCCGCGATTAATGGCAGCCACTTCTAATGCATCCACTCCTAAATCAGATCCACGAGTTCCACCACCAATATCCGAACGATTTTTTATTAATTTAACTACACGATCCATAGTGTTTTATTTAAAATCGTTTAACGCTTTTTCAATAATAGAAAGACAATCCTGAATTTGCTCTTCGGTGATTACTAACGGTGGAGCCAAACGAATTTTGTTTCCATGAGTAGGTTTAGCAAGCAAACCGTAATCTCTAAATTTCAAACAAATTTCCCAGGCCAAATCAGATTCTTCATCACAATCAATTACAATTGCATTCAATAATCCTTTTCCTCTTACTAAAGAAATCAGAGGATTTCTTAACGCAATCGCATTCAATCCGTCTCTTAAAATTACTCCTAAACGTTCTGCGTTTTCGGCTAATTTTTCTTCTTTTACGACTTCAAGTGCAGCGATAGCAACGGCTGCTGCTACAGGATTTCCGCCAAAAGTAGAACCGTGTTGTCCTGGTTGAATCACATTCATAATGGCATTATTAGCCAAAACTGCCGAAACAGGATAAACGCCTCCCGACAAGGCTTTTCCTAAAATTAAAATATCGGGTTTAACTTCAGGTGTGTTTTCGCAAGCTGATTTACATTTGCAATTACCACAAGTGGCTAATAAACGTCCGGTACGTGCAATTCCCGTTTGTACCTCATCAGCAATAAATAATACATTGTGCTTCTCGCATAATGCTTTGGCTTTCGCCAAATAACCTTCGCTTGGAACATAAACTCCTGCTTCACCCTGGATAGGTTCCACCAGAAATCCAGCAATATTTTGAGAGGATTCTAATACTTTTTCTAAAGCATACAAATTATCATATTCAATTTTAATAAAGCCTTCGGTAAAAGGACCGAAACTCTTGCGAGCCGTTTCATCATTCGAAAACGAAATAATAGTTGTTGTTCTTCCGTGGAAATTATTTTCGCAAACAATAATTTGCGCTTGGTTTTCAGCAATTCCTTTTACTTCATACGCCCATTTTCTACACAATTTTAAAGCTGTTTCCACTGCTTCGGCACCGGTATTCATTGGTAAAACCTTGTCAAAACCAAAATATTTAGTCACATATTCTTCATAAACACCCAACTGGTCATTATAGAAAGCACGAGAAGTTAAGGTCAAGGTTTGTGCTTGCTTTATCATGGCTCCTACTATTTTAGGATGACAATGTCCTTGATTAACTGCCGAATAAGCTGATAAAAAATCATAATACTGTTTTCCATCTACATCCCACACCAACACTCCTTCGCCTCTATCAAGAACTACAGGTAACGGATGGTAATTATGCGCCCCATAATTGTTTTCTTTATTAATTAAGGCTTCTGATTTTGATGAGAGAGTTTGATGTATTTGTTCCATGGTAAATAAATTTTATTCTAAGATTACAAAATTACGCATATTTTATTGCCTATCAAAACCTTAGTCAAAGAGTTCGAACACCGATTAAAGAAGACAATTACGCAGTTTTTCAATTGATAAAAAAGAAGTTTTACTAACGTACTGTTTTAATACATTTCAATTCAATTAATTTTTCAGATATTTGTAAAATTGCCCTTGTATAATTGTTATCATTTAAAATGAAAAAAATAATTTTCTTCCTTGCCTTTAGTTATTTGGCTTCATGCCAAGGAACCAAAGAAATTACCACCAAAAGCGGATTAAAACCTGAAAAATACAGCAATACCATTACGGCTGACGAATTAAAAACACATCTTTACATTGTAGCCAATGATTCGATGCAAGGCCGTGAAACAGGTTCTATTGGTCAAAAAAAAGCGGGTAAATACCTTATTAGTCAATATCAAAAAGACAACATCTCTTTTCCAAAAGGAGCTCAGGATTATTACCAACACGTTCCAGAAGCTTTTTTGAATGCCAAACGCAATGAAAAATTACCGGATTCCGAAAATATTTGGGCATACATCGAAGGAACCGAAAAACCAGATGAAGTTATTGTAATCTCGGCACACTACGATCATATAGGTATTAAAAATGAGGCTGTTTTTAATGGAGCGGACGATGATGGATCTGGAACGGTAGCTTTACTTGAAATAGCTCAGGCTTTTCAATTAGCAAAAAAAGAAGGTCACGGCCCTAAACGTTCTATTTTATTCCTGCACGTTACTGCCGAAGAACACGGTTTACACGGTTCGCGTTATTATACCGAAAATCCTTTGTTTCCTCTAAAAAATACGGTTGCCAATATCAATATTGACATGATAGGACGTCGTGACGAAATTCATCCTAACACAAACAATTACGTTTATTTAATTGGAGCCGATAGACTTTCGACAGAATTACATCAAATTTGTACTGCGGTAAACGAAAAATACGTTCATCTGGAATTGGATTTTAGATACAATGCGTTAAATGATTCTAACAATTTCTATCGTCGTTCAGATCATTACAACTTTGCTAAAAACGGAATTCCATCGGTATTTATTTTTAATGGTGTACACGCCGATTATCATAGAAAAACCGATACACCTGACAAAATTGAATACGATGCTTTAACTAAAAGAACACAATTGACTTTTAATATTGCTTGGGAATTAGCCAATAGAGAAAATCGAATTGTGGTGGATAAAAAATAAAACGTTACGTTTCTACACGAATTACACTAAATTACACGAATCATCTACCAAAGGAAGAAAAAATTTGTGCAATTAGAGTTAACTACATTCAAATTTGTGAAAATTAGTGAAATCTGTGTGAATTTTTTTTTAGATGAAACTTTGTGAACTTTGCGAAAAACTTAGCGAACTTAGCGGTTAAAATTATTACACTCCAATACAAATAATAAAAAATGAAATTTAAAGCAGTACTTTTCGACTTAGACGGAACCCTCGTAAACTCACTTATAGACATCGCCGATTCAATCAATAAAGTACTTCAAGAACGTAACTTTCCAACTCATAGCTATGAAGTTATTAATGATTTTATAGGCAGCGGACTTCGAAATTTAGTTACCAAAGCACTTCCTGAAACTCATAAAGACGAATCTAGTATCGAAAGTACTTTTCAAGCCATGATGGTAAATTATCGCGAGAATTGTACCAACAAAACCATAGCTTACGACGGAATTATGGAACTTTTGGATGAATTAAGATCTAGAAATATTAAACTTGCCGTATTATCCAATAAAGCAGATGAATTGACTAAGAAAATTGGACTTAGCTTATTTCCTGATTATTTTGAAATTGTAATGGGTTTAAAAAGTGAAGCTACCAAAAAACCAAATCCCTCAGCAGCCATTGAAATCAGCAACACTTTAGGTTTTTCTGTTGAAGAATTCCTTTATGTTGGCGATTCTGGAATTGATATACAAACGGCAAAAAACGCCAATATGTATGCCGTTGGAGTACTTTGGGGTTATCGACCAAAAGAAGAATTATTAGCAGAAGGTGCTCAATCCATCATCAATCATCCACTAGAATTATTGGAGCTTTTATAATTTGAATTTAAAAACAGCCACAAATTACACGAAATAACACAAATTTGAATGTCATAATATTCCACGAATCTGCTAAAGGCAGATAAAAATTTGTATAATATATTTTAAAATAACTAATATTTGTGCAAATTAGTGTAATTCGTGGCAAAAACAAAACTAGTGTGGTTGCTGTAACTAATTCAACTGATATAAACGGATTTTATTATTCTTATCTGTGTTAATCTGTTCAATCCGTTTTATCTGTGTTCCAATATCTAAATTAATTTAAAACAACAAAAACATGAAATACAAATGTATCATTTTTGATTGCGATGGCGTACTGGTAGATAGCGAAGAAATTTCGATTGGCACCTTAGTCAGCATGGCAAAATTGCATGGAGCAATCATCGATGAAAACCATGCACATCAATTATTTTTAGGAAAATCACTCGAATTTTGTTTTGATTACATTGCTGAATTGGCTAACAAAAAATTACCTGATACTTTTGAGGAAGAATTCAGAATTCGCACTTTTGAGGCTTTTCAAAAAGATTTGAAACCTATAAAAGGAATTCATGAATTATTAGCTAAAATTAATGTTCCCATTGCTGTGGCTTCCAATGGTCCTGCCGATAAAATAAGACTTAACCTGACCACTACTAACTTGATTGATAAATTTGAAGGGAATATTTTTAGTGCTTACGATATCAACAGTTGGAAACCCAATCCCGAATTGTATCTTCATGCAGCCAAAACCTTGGGATTTGATGTTAAAGATTGTGTTGTTATCGAAGACAGTCCTGCTGGCATTCAAGCGGCATTGACGGGAGGTTTTGATGTTTTTGGTTTTACAAATCACGCTAATTTTGATGCTTTACAACAAATGAATATTCCGCTATTTGATGATATGGCTAACTTAGACCTACTTTTGCAATAACTGTATTAATTTTAAGAAATCATTTTCTTTAAATCAAAAATGAGATGGAAGATATTATTATCAATATTTTAATAGCGTTTGTTTGTGGTTTAATACCAACTTTACTAACATTATATTTAAATGAACGAGTAAAAGGCAGTATTAAAAATTCTTTTGATGAAAAACTTGAGCAATTAAAAAAGGAACATTTAAAAGAAATATCTCAGTTTCAAACAGAACTAAGTTATTTGAAATCCAAAGAAAATTTTAAGTTTACAAAACTTCACGAAAAACGATTCGAAGTTTTACAAAAAACTTTTCAATTTTTAAATGAGAATTTAAGTTTATTATCAACGTATATTTCACCAATTAAATTCACTCCAAACGGTACAGATTTTGAAGAAAATGAGAAATTAGCAAGTCAAGAATATCGAGATGCTCACAATAAATTTTGGAAGTATTTTAAGTTTAATTCAATTTATTTTGATGAAGATATTGAAAATTCATTAAATAATTTCTTTAAGGAATCGAGTGAAATTTTTAATCTTTACGATAAAAAACTTATATATAAATCAATGGGACAAGAATTAGATAGAAAAGAACTTTTTAATTCAACTATGGCTTACAAAAAAATTCCTGAGATTATAAATCCATTAAAAAAAGAAATTGAAATTAAGTTTCGAAAACTTCTAGAAGAATAATCATTAGTTTACCAAATAAAATTTAACAAGATATTCTCTAAATATTAAAACTAAAAAAATATGGTTCACATCTGCCTACTTCGCGGCATTAACGTTTCTGGACATAACATGATGAAAATGGATGCCCTGCAAAAAATGCTGGAAAACATTGGGTTTACCAACGTAAAAACGTATATCCAAACTGGAAATGTATTTGTAACCACCGAAGAAGAAAATCCAGCCGCAGTAGGATTCAAAATCAAGCAAGAAATTTTCAAAACCTTTGGGCATGATGTTCCTGTTGTGGTAATTAATAAAGAGGATTTAGTATCCTGCTTGAAAAACAATCTCTTTCTAAAAGAAAAAGAAGTTGATACTAAAAAACTGTACGTCGCTTTTACTTCGATGGAATTGCATAAAGACCGTATTCACGACCTGAAAATGAGTGCTGTAAAACCAGATGAAGTCTATATTGATAAAAACAGAATCTACATTAAATATGCTGTTTCGGCTGGAAAAACCAGATTAGACCAAAAATACATCGAGAAAAGATTGAATCTTATTGCTACCATTCGGAACTGGAATACTGTAAGTCAGTTGTTAAAAATGTATGAAGAAATGGAACAAGAATAAACTACAATAACAATCTGATTGATTTTTAATCTAAAAAATAAGATTCTAACAAAAACAAAGTCTTCTATTTCTAAATTCACAAAAGCATTAATACCTAAGTAATTTTCATTAAAAAAATACGTATTAATACTTATTATTAACATACATTTGTTCTATTCTAAACCGAGTTCAACTCATCAATTATAGAACAAATGAGAGGAATTACCACTGATTGTACGAGCTGTAACAATGCCAATTGTTTTATTAAAAAACATTTGCATCTGGAAAAGATGCAGGATTTTATTTTGGAAAAAACCAATTATACCTGCAAAAAAGGACAACAATTCATGATTGAAGGCGCTCCTATTCAAGGATTATACTTTATTTTCAAAGGAAAAGTAAAAGTTTTGAAAACAGGTATTTATGGTAGAGAACAAATTGTTCGACTTACTACAGATGGAGATACATTGGGTTTCAGAGGTTTTGGAACGAGCAACCGTTATTTGATTGCTGCTTCGGCTCTTGAGGATACCGTTTTGTGTAATTTTAGTAATGATGTGATGCACGCAATTCTAAAATCGATTCCAGAGTTTACGTATGATATGATGCTTTTTTATGCCGAAGAATTGAATAAAAGCGAAAACAGGGTCAAAAAAATCGCCCAAATGAATGTGCGCGAAAGAGTGATTGACATCTTATTGTATTTGCTTAAAAAATTTGGTCATACTAATAATCTACTGAATATTAATCTTTCTCGAAAAGAAATCGCTGATTTTGCTGGAACTACTGATGAGCAAGTCACACGTATTCTATCCAGTTTAAAAAAAGAAGGCGTTATCAAAATAGTCAATAAAAAAATTGGATTGATGGAAGTTGATAAATTAAAAGCCGAAATTATTGAGCACAAATAAACCACTATTGTACAGTTAATATTTACCGCAAATTCGCAAATTATTTGAATAACTAATATTTTAAAATTTGCGAATTTGCGGTGTGAACATTTTTTAGAAGCTAAAGAGAAATGCACTGAAAGTATATAGTTTTAATTCTATTTGAGACCAACTGAATATTATTCTAAAGTCTTCAAAATCGCTTTTCGCTTGATTTTTCCGCTTTCTGTGGTTTCAAATTCTGGGACAAAAAATACCGCTTTTGGCTTTTGGAATTTATCTAAAACGGTAAAAATAGCTTCGTCTACATCTTGATTTTTTCCTTCGATAACTAAAACTAATTTTTCTCCTAAAATCGCATCTGGAATTCCGCCCACAAAAAAGCGTGCATCAATTGCATCGGCTAATTTTTCTTCAATTTTTTCAGGAATTAATTTCACTCCTCCGCTATTCACCACATTATCAATTCGACCTAAAAGCACAAATTGGTAATCATTGATTATTTCTACCAAATCATTCGTAATCAAACGTTCTTCGCTCAGTTGTGGTGCATCAATAACCAAACAATTGTTTTCATTTTGAGAAATTAGAACATTTGGTAAAATAGAAAAAGCTTGTTCGCCTACTCTTTTGGCGGCAATATGCGTAATAGTTTCGGTCATTCCATAGGTTTCATAAACTTGGGTGCTAACATTCATCAGTTTTTTCACTAAAGAATCATTCATTTTTGCTCCGCCAATAATGAGTTTTTTAACCTTATGCAAATCGTCTAAGGAATTTTCAACTTGCATAGGTACCATAGCTACAAAATCGTATTTTTTGTCCAGATGAGCCAAAGGTTCTGAATTTGGCAAAACAAAATCAATTGCTAGACCTAGAATAAAACTTCTTACCAGCATCATTTTTCCAGCAATAAATTCAACAGGCAAACAGCACAAAGCCGTGTCACCAGCTTTCAATCCGAAAAAAACTCCTGTTGCTAATGCCGAGTTTACTAAAGCTTGTTTGTTTTTCCGGATGATTTTAGGAGTTCCCGTAGTTCCTGAAGTTTTTAAATCGATATACGGTCTTTCATCAAACCAATCGAGTAAAAAATCACCTATAGCTTTTTCTTGTTTATCCCCTTCTTTGATTAAATAATAGGCTACAACAAGCATTCCTTTACTATCAAAATGAACACCATTGAATTTAAAAAAATTGTGGATATTTTTATACGTAACTCTCTTCATGAGCTTAATTGTTTGAACTGATTTTTCCAGTTAATTTTTCTTTCCAATACGTCCACTGGTATTTGCTACTAAAAATAAATAAAATCAGAGGATAAACCACAACTACTGGCAAAATAACGTCAAATCCAGCTTGCGGTTCTGATATGTCTTTGAAAATAGAATGCGTTTGAAAAGCAGACCAATCCGAAGTGATTAATAAGGCTCCAATGAGATTATTGGCGGCATGAAAACCCAAAGCCAATTCGATTCCTTCATCCATCAACGTAATAATTCCTAAAAACAATCCCGTACCGATATAATAGACAAAAATAATGTTTCCAATTTTTGATACTTCGGGATTAAAAAGGTGCATTCCTCCAAAAATTATCGAAGTCATTAGCAAAGGAAACCATTTATTTTGTGCCAAATTTCCAAAACCTTGCATCAAATAACTTCTAAAAACATATTCTTCAGTACTCGTTTGAATAGGAACCAACGCCACAGCAATAACAAATAAAATAGCAAAAGGAATGGGTTTAAATTGAAAAACATACAAGTCTGGATTAAAATAATAAAAGACCAAAGTAGACACAATCGAAAATACAGCCCAAAGTCCAAATGAAAATAAAATTCTACCCCAATCGACTTTTTTTCTGGAAGTAGTCACCGAAAGCATGGTTTGTAGATGCAAATATTTCACGACCAAATAAATTCCGACAAAAGCAAAAACAAACGAAATGAGAATCAAAAAAAGAGTCAAATTAGGTTCAAAAAAATGCATGATTTCATCATTAGTAGCGGGGTAAGTTGCTCCTTTTAGAATTGTTTTACTAATAACCGCTATTACTAATGGAATTTGTCCTAAAAAAGAAGCTAAAATAATAAGGCTAGAGCCCAAAATATATTTCCAAAATTTATTTTCTAAACGAATGCCTTGTTCTATAAACATCTCTTTTATGGATTAAAGTAGTTCTATTCAACTTTCAAAAGCTATTTTTGTCTCTTCGAAAATACCTTTTTTATTTTAAACTATAAAAATAATACTCATGATTGAAGTATATCATAATCCACGTTGTGGAAAATCAAGAAATTGTCTGGCTTTTTTAGAAAACACAAATCAAGAATACAAAGTCATCAAATATTTAGAAGAAGTCCCTAGTGCACAAGAACTTAGAGCTGTATTAGAAAAACTAAACATCAAACCTATTGAGTTAGTTCGTCAAAAAGAAAAGATTTGGACAGAACAATTTAAAGGTCAAAATCTAACTGACGAAGCGGTAATTGAGGCAATGATTCAAAATCCAATTTTAATAGAAAGACCTATCATTATCAAAGGAAACAAAGCAATTATAGCAAGAGAAATGGATAAGATTGAAGCCTTTTTTGAAGCGGAATAAGCTTTTTAACATTAATTTAATATATCGCTGTTAAACCAAAACCCGTTTCCCTATTCTTAACACAAACATAAAATTTTAAAAAATGCGACAATCATTAAGATTCTTTTTGAGTCTCACCTTAGTTTTTACTTGCCTGAGTAGTTTTGCCAACATAGGCGATCCTGTAATTGATCCACCTAAGGAAAAAGTAAAAATTTCTGGGACTGTAATTGAAAAAACAACAAAACAACCTCTAGAATACGCTACAGTAACTATTACAGATGCTACTAATCCAAAAATAATTGCTGGCGGTATTACCAATCCTAAAGGTAGTTTTTCTATAGAAGTCGCACCCGGAGTTTACAATATAAAAATCGAATTTATTTCTTTTAAAGCTATCGAATACAACCAACGCAAGCTGGATAAAAACACTAATTTAGGAACAATTGAACTAGTTGAAGATGCAGCACAATTGAACGAAGTAGTTGTTCGTTCCGAAAGATCAACTGTTGAAATTAAGTTGGATAAAAAAGTTTACAATGTAGGTCAAGACATGATTGTAAAAGGAGGAACCGTAAGTGATGTTTTAGAAAATGTACCTTCAGTTTCGGTAGATGTGGAAGGAAATGTAAGTTTGCGTGGAAACGAAAACGTACGTATTTTTATTGACGGACGTCCTTCGAATGCCTTGAATATGGCTGAGGCTTTACGCCAAATTCCAGCTGACGCAATTGATAAAGTAGAAGTTATCACCAATCCATCAGCACGTTATGATGCCGAAGGGGGTGCGGGTATCCTGAATATTGTTTTGAAAAAAGGAAAAAATTTAGGTTTCAACGGAAGTTTTATAACTTCAATTGGAGTGCCTGAAACCTATGGTGCAAGTGCCAATTTGAATTACAAAACCGAAAAATTAAACTTTTTCACTTCTACTGGATACGATTATAGAACAAGTGAAGGTGCAGGTTTGACAAACAGCATCAACGGTACCAACTTAAATACAGACTCCGGAATTATTACAGGTTATAACGATGAAGTTAGAGATACTGAACGTCTAAGAAAAGGAATTTCAACAAAAACAGGTTTTGAATGGACAGTAGCTCCTAATACTTACTGGACTAATGCAATTAGCTACAGAAATAATAGTGGTACCAATAATGATTTGGTAAACTATAATTCATTCGACCAAAATAGAAATTTCACATCTACTCGTTACCGTTTAAGCGAGGGAAATGATATTGGAAAGGACTTAGAATATTCTTCTAATTTCTTAAAAAATTTCAATGATAATGGACATAAGTTAACCGCAGATTTCTCATATTCAACTAATGTGGACAATGATGATGCACTTATTATTGATGAAATTGTTGGAAGCAATAATCCTCGATTTGATGAAACTTTCAATAATCAAGATCAAAAACAACTTCAGTTACAAGCAGACTATGTTTTACCATTCGAAAACGGAAGCCAATTTGAAATAGGTTATAAAGGAAACTTTAATGATTTGGATAGTGAATACAGTGTAACAACAGCCAACAGCGGAAACGCTATTGGTGATTTTCTTTCTAATACTTTAGAGTACAAAGAACAAATTAATGCTTTGTATACACAATATGGTTTTAAAGTAAATAAATTCTCGTACTTGTTTGGTTTGCGTTGGGAGGACACAAAAATCAACATCAATCTATTAGACACACAAGATTTCAATACTAAAAAGTACAACAATTTTTTCCCAAGTGCTTTTATAAATTATGAGATTTCAGATGAAAGTAGCCTCTCTTTGAGCTATAGTAAACGTTTGTCACGACCAAGAGGGCGTTTTTTAAATCCAGCAACAAATTATTCAAGTAATATCAATTTATTTAGAGGTAATCCAGACTTAGATCCTTCTTTTACAGATAAATTTGATTTTGGATATTTAAAAAGATGGGAGAAAGTAACTTTTAATACTTCTATTTATTTTGAGAATACTGAAAATGTATTTGCATTTGTTAGAACTGAAACAGGAGAATTTGTGGGCGACAATCCAGTAATTTTAAGTAGCCCAGTCAATTTAGCCAAAGAACATAAAATTGGTTTCGAATTTACCTTAAACTACAGTCCATTAAAAATTTGGAAATTGAACAGTAGTTTCAACCTTTTCAATGCTAAAACAACAGGAGAAAATAAATATAAAGATATCGATGGAGTGGAACAAACTCAAAAACTAGACAACGAAGCTTTTTCTTGGTTCACCAGAGTGAGCTCTCGTTTAACACTTCCTGCTAAAATAGATTGGCAATTATCTGGAATGTATTTTGGACCAAGAAATACAGCTCAAGGTAGAAATCTGGGGAATTATGTTATTAACATGGCTTTCAGCAAAGATATTTTAAAAGACAAAGCTACAGTTGCATTGAATGTAAGTGATTTATTTAATTCTAGAAAAATGATTTCGGAAACTAATTTAGAAAGCGTTACATCTTACAGCGAATTTCAGTGGAGAAGAAGACAAATTAACTTGTCTTTTACTTACCGATTAAACATGAAGAAAACAGATAAAGAAAAGAATCCCCCAAGAAATGGTGGCGGTGGCGGTGATGAAGGCGGAGATTTTCCCGGATAATATATAGCAAATTCCAAAAATCTAAATTCCAAATTCCAACTTTTACACTTGGAATTTGGATTTTTTTTTATTGTAATTTAATTTTTTTAGCATAAAAAAAGGATTCATTTTCATGAATCCTTTTTTATCAACAATCTCAATTTATAGAGATTGTTGTTTTTTTGCTCTCTTTTCTTTGAATCTTTCCCAAGCAGCACCTCCTACCCAATAGGATACGAAGCTAACTAGAAAAAACATTAACCAAAATCCCATTGTAAGGATGGTTAAGAAAAGTAAAAAGCCTAAATACTGTGAAAATTCAAACATGTTTTCCGGAATTTTGAATGTAGCCACAAATGTAGCAGTTAATTTTTTTCTTAGCAATAAAAACAACAGCCAATTTTCATAAAAATACATTTATATGTACATTTAAGCTTCATTTTGTTTTTAGGAGCTACTTCCTGCTGTCCACTCTATCTTTTATGTCTTAAATAAAGACATAAAAGGATGCCGTTCCCATCAGGGCTATGGCAGTAGTTTTCATCAAGAACTTATTTTCTAAAAAATCATTAAATTATCTACAACTATGAAATACCGAATCGAAAAAGACACCATGGGCGAAGTTCAAGTTCCTGCCGATAAATATTGGGGCGCTCAAACAGAACGTTCCAGAAACAATTTTAAAATAGGACCATCGGCTTCAATGCCAAAAGAAATCATTGCTGGTTTTGCTTATCTTAAAAAAGCAGCTGCTTACGCCAATTGTGATTTGGGTGTTTTGTCAATAGAAAAAAGAGATGCCATTGCCGCAGTTTGCGATGAAATCCTTGCTGGAAAATTAGACAATCAATTTCCATTGGTTATTTGGCAAACCGGTTCAGGAACGCAAAGCAACATGAACCTAAACGAAGTGATTGCTAATCGAGCACAAGTTTTACAAGGATTTGAAATTGGTGAAGGAGAACAATTAATCAAGGCGAATGATGATGTTAATAAATCACAGTCGTCTAATGACACCTTCCCTACTGCTATGCACATTGCTGCTTACAAATCCATTATTGAAATCACAATTCCTGGAGTTGAAAAATTAAGAAATACATTAGATGCTAAAGCAAAGGAATTTGCAACTGTGGTAAAAATTGGTCGTACGCATTTAATGGACGCTACTCCGCTCACTTTAGGACAAGAACTTTCAGGTTATGTGGCGCAATTAAATTATGGCATCAAAGCTCTAAAAAACACCTTAGCTCATTTATCCGAAATCGCTTTGGGCGGAACTGCCGTAGGAACAGGATTAAACACCCCTAAAGGTTATGACGTAAAAGTGGCGGAATACATTGCTGAATTTACGGGACTACCTTTTTTTACCGCCGAAAATAAATTTGAAGCCTTGGCCGCTCATGATGCAATTGTGGAATCGCATGGAGCATTGAAACAACTGGCGGTTTCTTTGAATAAAATTGCGAATGATATTCGAATGCTGGCTTCAGGACCACGTTCGGGAATTGGAGAAATTCTGATCCCTGAAAATGAACCTGGTTCGTCCATTATGCCTGGAAAAGTAAATCCAACGCAATGCGAAGCTTTAACTATGGTTTGTGCCCAAATTATGGGAAATGATGTTTCCATTAGCGTGGGCGGAATGCAAGGTCATTATGAATTGAATGTTTTTAAACCCATGATGGCTGCCAATTTTCTGCAATCGGCTCGATTGCTGGGCGATGCATGCGTTTCATTTGACGAACATTGCGCTCAAGGCATTGAACCAAATTATAAAAGAATTAAAGAATTGGTCGACAATTCGTTGATGTTAGTTACGGCGTTAAACACTAAAATAGGTTATTACAAAGCTGCCGAAATCGCGCAAACTGCTCATAAAAACGGAACAACTCTAAAAGAAGAAGCGGTTCGTCTGGGCTATGTAACTGCTGAGGATTTTGATAATTGGGTAAAACCGGAAGAAATGGTGTGATTTTTAACCGCAAAGTTCGCAAGGTTTTGATAATAATTATGTTTATAAAACGCAAAGTTCACAAAGCTTTGCAAACTTTGCATTTTTTTTTAAAATTTACTTAATACTATATCTTAGCGCACTTTGCGGTTAAAATTTTTAAAGTTATTCAGAATCTACAAAATCTTGCAAATAACTAAATCTTGACGTTAACTTGCCATTTTCAGTAATTTTTGCACGAGCTAAAATGCCGTCTTTATCGCCATCAAAAAAAGCAGGCATTACTTTTTCAAGAAACATTTCGCCAAAACCTTCGCTGGCATCTTTAGGTAAAGCACAAGGCAAATTATCCACTGCCATCACTACAATTGCCGCAGGATGAAAAACATCGACTTCCTTATTTTCTATGGGTAAATAACCATAAAAAGGCTCTTCGATAGTTGAAGAACGCAAGGTGCAAGCTATAGGGCCATTCAAATCACATGAAATATCGCCTACCACTTTTATTTTGCAATCTTTGGATTGTAGCATTTCTCTGGTCAGAATTTGAGGTGCATCATTAGCATAAAAATGTCCTGTAATAACCACATCAGAAACTTTGGTAAACCGCTCAAAATTACTTTCATATTCTTGTGGATTCTGGAAAAAATCACTGATTTCTTGAATGCTACCGTCTTTTCTTTTGTTGTAATCCAAGGCTTCAACTTGTACATAGACAGGCTGTGTATAATTTTTAGTCAAAAAATGCTCCACCGTAACCGATTTTACTTTTATGGCATCCAAAATTTCTTTTACACCATTGCCTACTTTTCCTTTTCCAGTAACTACAAACTTGATGGGAGGCATAATAATTCTTTTTAAATGACGAATTAAATCTTCTTTTCCTTCAAGTGTTTCGACTTTAGGTAATTTATACAATTCAAATTTGATTCCGAAAGCACGAATACTGTTGTAAGCACCCACTATTCCTGCGTAACGACCAAAACCAATTAGACGATTATTATTAGCATCAACAAGCGTTTCATAATCATAAAGATCAATATGTTTTGCTAATATGGCTTGTAATAAAGTTTTATTATGCGGTTGTTTTTTTATAGTATGCGAAAAAAAGAAATAGGCTTTATTGGGTATTAAATTTTCAACAGGAACTTCTTTCACACCAAACAGCACATCACAATCAGAAATATCAGTTACCATTTCTACTCCCACATTTTGGTATTCTGAATCGGTAAATATTCTAATGGGCGAACTTTCTACCTTAATAATAAGATCAGGATAAAATGTTTTTATTTTTATTATTTCAGTAGGAGAAAAAACAACTCTTCGATCGGCTGGGATTTTTCTTTCTTGTATTATTCCAAATTTCATTTTATGTAGTGTATTAAACTTTATGTTAAAACCAATTGTATCATCTCTTTATAAAAAAAAGAGTTTTATACTATAAAAAACATCGAAAGCCTTTAGAAGCTGAAAGCCAAAAACATATAAAAAAGTTCCTTAAAAACTTTCAAAAAATTCTGTTAACGTTTAAAAAAACAACGACCAAAAACATTTGATTCTATATATTTGCCTATATAGCCCTAAAATAATGATTTTTATAAAAAAGACAAATATACTACAATTACTCCTGCTTCTTTTAGTTTTGAGTTCTTGTAACCAAAAGAATAAAAAAGGAGTCCTTTCGGATGCAGAATTACCAAAGGATACCCTTCCTCACATGGAACCTCCTGCAAATCAATTACCCAAATTAACGACTCAATACATCAATTCTAAGAAAAATAATATTGAGCATTTTTACAATAAAACCTGGCCGAATAGCAGTATGAACGGAAGTTTTCTTGTGGCTAAAAATGGTCAGATCATCTTTGAAAAATACGAAGGCATGGCTAATTTTAGAGACAAAACTCCTATTACCGCTACTACTCCACTCCACTTAGCATCGGTAAGTAAAATATTGACTGCTTCGGCTGTTTTGAAATTGATAGATGCTAAAAAAATTGGTTTAGACCAAAAAGTAAATACCATTATCACTAATTTTCCATTTCCAGATGTAACGGTAAAAACGCTTTTAAATCACAGGAGCGGAATGCGTAATTATGCTTATTTTACGGATAAAAAAGATGGTGTTTGGGATAGACATGATATCTTAAGTAACAAAGATATAGTCCATTTGATGGCAACAAAAGAAATTGGATTAGAATCTAGGACTGACGCTCGTTTTAGTTATTGCAATACTAATTATGCCGTTTTAGCCCTTATTATCGAAAAAGTAACAGGCCTTAGCTATAAAAAAGCAATGGAACGCATGATTTTTAAACCATTGGAAATGAATCACACCTATGTTTTTGACTACGAAAAAGACAAAGACACTGCCGTTACATCATACAAAGGCAATAAAGTAGAAATAGGAAAAGATTATCTTGATGCCGTTTATGGAGATAAAAACATTTACTCTACTCCTCGAGATTTATTAAAATTTGAATTGGCTCGAAATTCACCAAATTTCTTAAGTCCAAATTTACTTAAACTGGTTTATACTCCTTTTAGTAACGAACATAAAGGTCAAAAAAACTATGGATTAGGAATAAGAATGATCAATTGGGAAACAGGACAAAATTTCTATTTCCATAACGGATGGTGGCATGGCAATACCTCTTCTTATATCACCTTATTAAAGGAAAATGTAACCATTATTGCCTTATCAAATAAGTTTACTACAAAGACGTATCAGGTTCGGAAACTAGCTCCGTTATTTGGTGATTATCCATTTAAATTAGGTAAAGACGATAAAGAGGAATAATTTTTGCAATTGATATAAGGGTTGGGGCTAATTATTAAGTTAAAAATTGTACTTTTGCACACTCAAATTAATTTTTGAAAACTGGGGTCGACTGGTTTTGACAGCAAGTCGAATTGAACAGTAAGCACGTCGAGCATTGAGACCTTGCTCGTAAATATAAGATCTTACACTTTTACACGGCGAAAATAACTACGCTTTAGCTGCATAATCCGAATTATAGTACGATTGCGCCACGTCCCTATCAGATAGGGAAGCTGGATTCTCCTTGAAAGCCTTGGTTTGTGGCGTTCAGTTTAGGGGAACCGTAAAAATAAACCTAGATTTCCATGAGCTTCGGGTGGTTTTCGAAAATTAAGAAGATAAGTAGTTTGTGGCTGTTTCTGGCCTAGCAAACTATCGAAAATCTAATCAGGAAATAAACGTGTAGAAAGCTCTTTAATTGCTTGTTTGGACCCGGGTTCGATTCCCGGCGACTCCACTTAAACCCGAAAACTGATTTGTTTTCGGGTTTTTTTATACCATATACTAAACAAATCAATACTTAACGAGGTGTGTTTATTTTTAATAAAATAAAAAAATTAATACTAATAATCAATTAGTTAAACCTTAGAGAACAATCACATCTAGGAGGATATTCAATATTTTTAATCAAAATAAAGAATTAAAAATTTTCAAAAAAAAAATATTTTTCAATAAAACAAGTTACGTAGTTTCAATATTATATTTAAAGTTCTACTAAGTTTAATATATCTTTATCAATTTAAATTTGGATAAAAACATCAGGAACACAAGTAGAAAGTTAGAATACAACTTCAAATACTGTTGTAGCAAAATGAACTCTACTTCTAAAAACTTAATAAAAATAACAATCATATTATTTTTACAAAATGCTCAAAACAAAAACATTAATACTCATCTTAATTATAATTCAAAATTATTGTTCGTATTCCCAAAAAATACTCCCATTTGTTGAAAACTATAATAAATCAAATTATCAGGGTGATAATCAAATTTGGAATGTTGTACAAGGAAATGACAAGGCAATGTATTTTGCTAATAATCATTATTTATTGCGATATGACGGAGTGATATGGGAAAAACACACACTTCCTAATAAAACTATCATTCGTTCGATCATGGTTGAAGGTGATAAAATTTACTCCGGATCTTATAAAGAATTTGGTTACTGGCAAAGAAAAGAGGGTAAGATGCATTATGTATCAATTTCCCAAAAACTGCAGTTATTTGATGAAAAAGATAATGAAGAAATTTGGAAAATTTTCAAGTTTAAAGGAGCTATTTATTTTCAATCCTTCAATGGTATTTTTATTTATAATGGTAAAAAAATACACAAAATTATATTCCCATTTTTAATATCTTATTGTTTTGTAGTAGATAAAAACCTGTATGTAGCCTCAGTGGAAAAAGGAGTTTTCAAGTTGGATGGTACTAAAATTACTCGTCTAAAAGGATGGGACGTTCTTAAAAACACCGTTGTTCATGGCATTGAAAAACATCAGGAACAAGTATATGTTTTCACTCAGAAAAAGGGGGTTTTTATTAAAGAAAATAACAAACTTAAACCTTGGAATAATCCGTTAAATGAAACATTAAAAACAGCCATTATCAATGTAGCAAAGTTTACGAAAAGCAACCAACTCATTATTGGCACAGGCAATAAAGGAATATATGTTCTTGATTTGAATTCAAATACCTTTAAAAATATAGATAGAGACAATGTCTTGATGAACAACTCCATTTTGAGTATCGGTTTTGACAAAGAGAACGACTTGTGGCTAGGATTAGACAATGGTATTGCTCATGTTGAAATAAATTCTCCAATTTCTATATTTTACGATAATTCCGGAATTTTAGGTTCGGTGTATTCGGTTGCAACCACAAATAAAGGCTATCTGATTGCTTCAAATCATGGAGTTTTTGAATATGAATCAAGCAAATTTAAAATGATTCCCAATACTCAAGGACAAGCATGGAATATTACTAAAATTAATGATAAATATGTTATTGGTCATAATGATGGAACATTCTGTTACGATAAAGGATTATTTTATAAACTAAACAATGTAAAAGGAGGCTGGAATTTATCAAAAAGCAGTATTAACAACATCTATTTTCAGTCCACTTACAGTGGCGTTTTAGTTTATGATAACGCTACTAATTTAAACGAACATAAAATAATTAGAGATGTCCTGAAACCCATAAAATATGTAGCACAAAATAAACAAAACGAAATTTTTGCTGCCGATAATTATCGAGGATTATACCGTGTTTTGTTTGATGACAATTATAAGATACTAAAAACTGAGAACATTACGCAACTAAGCAAGATAAAAAATGATTTTGGAGTCAAAATTTTAGAATTTAGAAAAGAAATTCTCTTCTTGATTAACAGTTCTTGGTACACCTACAATTCATTGACCAATAAGCTAGAAAAAAACCAATTGTTTAATGAAAATTTCAAAAACATTTCGGATGTTATTGCTCTTAACGAAAGTCACTTTATGGTACTGCAAGATGGAATTTTGTATCATATTTATGCAAAGGGTAATAAATTCATTTGGAACATAATTCAAGAAAAATATTACAAAGGAAAATTAATTAATGATAACTTAAAGATTTTTAGAGACCAAAATAATTTTTTATTGAATTTAGATGATGGTTTTATTTCATTTCAATTAAAAAATATAAACAAGCAAAATATAATACTTAAAATAGAAGCTTTTAACGACCAAGGTCTTGTACATGAAAATAATAAAATAGATTTTAATTCCGAATTAAGAATTCATGTGGTTTCAGGAATTTATGGCGCAAGTAAACCCAATTTGTTTTACAAAATTAATGACGCTAAAGATTTTACTCCCGTAATGGATGGTTTGATTGTACTGAACAACTTAAGCAGCGGACTTCATTCAGTTGTGATCTATAAACACGATGGAGTTAGTTATGAGGAGCTTTCTAGTTTTGATTTTAAAGTAGCACAACCCTGGTATTTTTCTTTTGGGATGATACTATTGTATTTTGTTTTAATTGGAATCGTTTTCTTTTTCTATTATAAATGGAACGCATTGCATTACATCCAAAAATTAAATTTACAAGAAGAAGAACTTAAACATCAGAAAAAAATTCTAGAAATGGAATTGAAAGCAGAAAACGAGTTGAACATTCAGGAATATGAAAAACACATTCTGGAACTCGAATTGCAAACCAAATCTTCAGAGGTGGCTGGAAAATCATTATCCATAGCCAAACAGAGTGAAATGATTGATAACATTCAAAAAATTTTAGATTCTGAAAAAGATTTTAACAAACTAAAAAGTGAAATCAAAAAAGCAATTAAAATTAATCAAGTAAACAAACACGAGTGGGAAATCTTCGAAACTAATCTAAATCAAATTCATAATGAATTTATTATTAGTCTATCTAAAAAGTTTCCAAACCTTACTCCAAAGGATATAAAACTATGTGTTTATCTTAAAATGAATCTTTCATCTAAAGAAATTGCACCCTTGATGAATATCTCATTTCGAGGTGTAGAGCTGCATCGTTACCGTTTAAGAAAGAAATTAAGCCTCTCTCAGGAAGAAAACTTGTCTAAGTTTTTACTTAATATATAATTTATCTCATTAATTTTTACAGATATTTTATTTTTAAAGCACTTTTTATAGAGTATTACAACACATCATTACTACATCATAACGATATGTTAAAGCCATTTTAACATATCGTTAAACAACTGTCATACAATAGATTAAATCTTATTTTTTTGATTTTGATGTACTTATGTAGTAGGGCTTCATGATGTACTACAACGTTGTAATTACCTAATTTAGCTCCACTAACTCAAACGATCAAAAACTTATGAGAAATTTTATTTTTAGCTTTTTAGCACTATTACTGTTACCCGCTTATATGTCGGGTCAAGTTATCAAAGGAAAAGTAGTAGATGGTAGTGGATTGGGAATCCCCGGAGCCATTATTATTGCTCAAGACTCCAAAACAAATGTTGATACCGATTTTGACGGAAATTTTACAATCAATGCCAAAATTAATGAAACATTAAAAGTTTCAATGTTAGGTTTTGAAACCGTTTCAATACCGGCTTCTTCGGGATTAATGAATATCGCCTTAAAAGAATCTGAAGATACTAATCTGAAAGAAGTAGTGGTTATTGGGTATGGAACACGAAAAAAAGTGGATAATACTACTGCTATTTCTTCCATTTCTTCAGAAGAAATTAGCAAAACTAAAGTATTGAATGCTTCGCAGGCCATTCAAGGGAAAGCAGCTGGTGTACAAGTAATTTCGTCCGACTTACCAGGAAGCACTCCCTCAGTTGTTATTAGAGGTTTAGGTACCGCATTAGGAGGAAGAACGCCTTTATATGTTGTTGATGGAATGCCAACAGAGAATATCAATAATATTAACACAAATGATATTACTTCCTATGACATTTTAAAAGATGCTTCAGCATTAGCAATTTATGGTACTAGAGCTGCAAACGGGGTTATAATTATTACCACAAAAAAAGGTAAAGGTGATAAAGTTTCTGTAGAAGTAGAAAGTTATGCTGGTATAAGAGAGCCATTAAAAAAAGTAAAAATGGCTGGTAGTAATAAGTATGCACACTATACAAACTCTGCTTTACAGGCTACTACTTTCTCCCAAGATCAACCAATAAATACTGATTGGTTTGATGAAATTACAAGAACTGGTAGTTATGCTCAAAACAACGTTTCTGTTTCAGGAGCCTCTGAAAATATTAAATACTTTTTTAGCTTAGGAAATTATGAAGAAAAAGCAGTTTTAAACGGATTAGATTATGGTCGTACAACTTTTAGAAACAACAATGAATATAAAATTTCTAAGAAACTGACTTTAAATCAAAATTTTAGCTTCACCTCTACAAAATCTACACCTAAACCACTTGGAGCATTTACAAATGCGTACAAACAATCTCCAATTGTCCCAGTTCGTTTTTCTGATGGAAAATATGGAGTATCGAGAGTTGGTCCTGATGGATTTGCCAGTCAAACAGGATCATCATTTAACAACGTTGGTAATCCTGTAGCTCAACTTGACTTTTTTAATGAGCAGCAAAGAAGCCAAACTTTCCAAGGTGGTTTAAAATTAGATTATGAAATTGTAGAATCTTTAAAATTCACATCACAATTTAACGGAGAATTTTATACCTGGAAACAATATAATTATGAAGATACTAAAAACATTTGGCTAGCTGCAAACCCTAACAAAATGAATGGAGATTATGAAAAAGAATTTCCTAATGCAAATATAAATTTACTAACAAAGGGCAGAGAAGAATATTATAATTGGAACCTGTCAAACTATTTAACATATAATAAGGTATTTGCTGAAATTCATGATATTGAAGTAACAGCTGGTATTGAATCTAATGTTAGAGGAGCCAGAGAAAAATTAAATATTGCCAGAAAAAATGTTAATGCAAATCAAAACTACTGGTCTTTAAAAGATGTTGAATATGCTACAAATATTACAAGTTATAAAGATGAAGTTTTTAATGAAGTAAGGCTTGCCTCTTATTTAGGACGTTTTCAATACAAATTGATGGATCGATATTTAGCAACAGGAACCGTTAGACGTGATGGATCTTCTAATTTTGGTAAAGACTATCGTTGGGGTACCTTTCCTGCCTTTGGTTTAGGTTGGATTATTTCAAAAGAAGACTTTCTTATAGATTCTAAAACGATTAATTTATTGAAATTAAGAGGAGGCTGGGGTAAATTAGGAAATCAAAATATACCGCTTAATAGAGCAAGTTATACTTCGGGACAGAATGCCTTTTTGGGCGGTTCAATTTTAAATGAAGGTACAACTATTAACTCTCAAATCGACCCAAGTTTATCATGGGAAATTACAGAAGAAGCTTCCATTGGTTTAGATTTCGAACTTTTAGATCGTAAATTAAAAGGATCTTTTGACTTATACGACAAGAATACGTCGAATGTAATTTTAAACACAAGACCTTACTCTACATCTGGAATTACAAATGTATCACCAGCACACGTAGGTGAAGTTTCAAACAAAGGATATGAGATTTCTCTACGTTGGGACGATAAAATCAGTGAGAATTTTAGTTATTGGGTTGGTGGAAACTTTTCGAATAATAAAAATGAACTTACAGCTTTGAAAAATGTTATTTTATCCCCTGTTATTGGTGGAGGACTAGGTAACGGTCAAAACACCAAATTACTAGATAATACTTCAATAGGTCAACCATTAGGAAGTTTTTATATTTATGAATATGCCGGTTTTGATACTACAAATGGAAAAATGCAATACTTTAATGCCGCAGGCGAAAAAGTGACTCAAGATGCTTTGAATCAAACTACAGACAGAAAATATGTTGGCTCTATTTTACCTAAATCTAATTATGGAGTAACATTAGGACTAGTCTACAAAAACTTTGATTTTTCTGTAGATGGTTACGGAACTAATGGAGCAAAAGTCTATAATGGTAAAAAAGCACAACGTTTTGCAGGTGAAAATATCGAAGAATCTCTGGCAATGGATTTCTGGACATCAAACAATTTGACGGCTTCAAATCCAGCACCATTCAATCAAGTGCCTGTTGCTTCAACTTATTATTTAGAATCGGGAGATTTCTTTAGAATCAATAACATTACAGTAGGATATAAAATACCATTTCAAGAGAATAGTTTTATTAACTCCTGCCGCATTTATTTGAATGCAATTAACCCATTTATTACTCAAAAATTCTCCGGATTTTCTCCTGAATTAAACGGTAATGGTGATCCTTATGGAACACAAGGCGTAGAGTTAGATGCTTATCCAACTTTGAGATCATTTGTAATTGGTGCTAACTTAAAATTTTAATATTATGAAAAAGATATATATAGCAACGTTTGTAGTATCAGCATTCTTTTTTACAGGCTGTGCAGACGAATTTTTAGACGTAAATCAAACAGAATCTGTTTCTACAGATGATATTGAATTATATAACAATGACGCAGGAGCAAGTCAGTTTGTGACCTCAATATATAACAAATTCTTAAATTGGGATATGACTTCATTTGGTTGGATTGGTTTGTCGAGTATCGCCTCAGATGATGCTGATAAGGGATCATCTCCAGGAGACACAGGAACCGACAAAGATGTATTAGATGCTTTGACTTACAATGAATCGAACCCTTCTGTTGAAAGTACCTTTAATGCCAATTATGACGGTATTAACAGATGCAATCAAGCCCTAAATATCCTTCCAAAATTAGACAAAGCAGATGCAAATTTAAGAGCCAGATTAGCTGGAGAAGCCAAGTTTTTAAGAGCTTTTATGTATTTCACCTTAGTTAAATGTTATGGAGGTGTACCAATTGTAGATCATCTGCCAGTTCCAGGTTCAGATGCAGATAGAATAATGCAATTAACCCGCAAAACAGCTGCTGAGGTGTATGCTTTTATCGAAAATGACTTGAATGACGCCATTGCTGCTTTACCAGAAAAATCAGCTTATGGACCAAATGAAAAATCCAGAGCATCAAAAGGTGCTGCATACGCTTTATTAGCAAAAGTAAATTTGTACCAGAAAAAATGGCAAAAAGTTGTTGATAATTGTGATAAAGTTACAGGTTACTCCATTGTTAATGATTATGCTACAATGTTTAGACCTGCTGGAAAATTTGACTCCGAATCTATTTTTGAAATTTATGCCCATGGTACTATACCCGCAAAAGGAATTCAAGGCTATTCTAATACACAGGGTGCACGTGGTACTGGTGGTTGGGGTTGGGGTTTCAATACACCCTCTCTTAGTTTGGTAAATGCTTATGAACCGAATGATGTTAGAAAAGAAGCGACCATTATTTTTAAAGGAACCACTTTGTATGATGGCAGAGTAATTCCAACGACAGTTGAAAATGACCGCTACAATTACAAAGCCTATTCATCTGCTTATACCTCTGCTTGGGAAACCGATGTGGATATTAAATACCTAAGATATGCTGAAGTTCTATTGATGAAAGCAGAAGCTTTAAATGAATTAGAGCAGACAGAAGATGCTATTCCTTTATTGAATGAAATTAGAAAAAGAGCCAATTTAGGTGATACTCCTGCCGTATCCCAAGCGGATGTTAGAATTGCTATTTGGAAAGAAAGAAGAGTGGAAATGGCTTTTGAACATGATAGATTTTTTGATTTGGTTCGAACAGGTCAGGCTAAAGCAGCTTTTACTGTTCATGGAAAAACATTTATCGAAGGAAAACATGAATTATTCCCTATTCCAGCAGCGTTCTTAAAACAAGCAGGAAAATTATCTTCTCAAAATCCTGGTTACCAACCTTAAAAACAATTAAAATGAAAAAAAACAAATCTATTTTCTTACTTTCTCTTGTTTTGGCTACTACAGTTTTTATAAGCTGCGAGGATAGTATAGATAAAGTAAACAGTCCAATTCCGTATGAGTCAATTGGCGGTTACGATAGTTCTGATGATGTTGCAGCAACTCACTTAATTTCAAAATTAAGTTTTGATGGAAATTTAACAGATAGTAAAAATAATATAACAGCTTTTGAAGAAATGAATGTTGCTTATGCAGAAGGTGTCAAAGGAAATGCTTATCGGGGTTCTAGTTCTGTGGCTCGATATGCTATAGGAAATGCTACTGCAAAAATTACTTCTTTAAATGATTACTCTATTTCATTTTGGATGAATACTGCTAATACAGTTCCTGATGGAGGAAGTCCCGGACAAGGAAAAGGAGCTCAGGGTATTTTTTCAATAGTAAGACCAACAGAGTTTTGGGGGGCAATGAATTTATTTTTAGAAAATCCAGATAATGCTAATCCAAACAGACTAAGATTAAAACTTGGTGTAGAGAATGGAAGAACTGGCGTTGTTTGGAAATCACAAAGTATCATTATGAATATTGATAATAGTTTAAATACTTGGGTTCATGTTGTTCTTGCTTATGATTCTAAAACAAGTACGATTTCATGCTATACAAATGGAGCAATAAGTACAAACTTAAGTGGTAATACTTTGTGGTATGCAAATAACCCCGGAGGTGCTGATAATCCAAATAATGCTCCAAAATATGGTGTATTTCAAATGACAGGTACAAATGGAAAAGTGGTTTTTGGAAACCACCAATTTGAAACAACACCTCCTTTAAATAATGGTTCAGATCAAGCATGGGCAACGAGTTATGCAGGATTATTGGACGAGTTTAGAATTTATGATGTAGCACTTGCAAATAATGAAGTTGCTGCTCTTTACAAATTAGAGAAGGACAAAAGATAGCAATTCTTTAACCTACACCTAGAGTAAAATGCTAGGTGTAGTTTTTACTCCATTAATACCCTAAAAACTATAAAAATGAAAATCAGTTTAAATATAATTGTTTTTTTAAGTGTTTTCATGTCGTGTTCCTCTTCTTCACCCGAGGGAGGAAAAAACGGAGGAACACCATTACCAACAAATCCAATTATACCCGTAAAACCATTAACTGATGCTGAAGTACTGGATAAGGTTCAAAAAGATGCCATAAAATATTTTTGGGATTATGCTGAACCCAATTCAAAATTAGGCAGAGAACGCTATCATACCGATAATCCAGGATTTGAAGCCAATAAAGTAACCACAGGAGGTTCTGGTTTTGGGTTAATGTCCCTGATTGTTGGAGTGGAAAGAGGTTTTATCCCGAGAGCCGAAGCCGTAACCCGGATGACCACTGCCATGGATTTTCTCGAAAAAGCAGATCGTTTTCACGGAGCATGGGCACATTGGATGGATGGAAACACAGGAAAAGCCATTACTTTTGGAAATAAAGACGACGGTGGAGATATCGTTGAAACCGCTTTCTTATGCCAAGGGTTGATTGCCGTTCGGGAGTATTTTAAAAACGGTAACACCCAAGAAAAAATATTAGCTGCCAAAGCGGATAATTTATGGAAAGGTGTGGAATGGAGCTGGTACACCAATGGCGAAAACGCAATGTATTGGCATTGGTCACCTACTTATCAATGGGAAATGAAATTCAAATTAGAAGGATACAATGAGTGTTTGATTACTTATGTTTTGGGAGCTGCTTCAACTACACATCCAATTCCCTCTAAAGCTTATCATGAAGCTTGGGCACGCAACGGAACTATTGCAACCGGAAAAACACAGTACGGAATTCCATTAATATTCAAATACAACACCGTTAGCGGAAATGCTGGTCCTTTGTTTTGGGCACAATATTCTTACCTGGGATTAGACCCCAATAGCTTAAAAGACAACTATGCCGATTATGGCGTTTTGACACAAAACCATGCTAAAATTATGGTACAACACAGCATATTGAATCCTAAAGGATGGAAAGGTTACTCTGATAAATGCTGGGGACTCACAGCAAGCTATACCCGAAATGCTGACGGAACAACTGGATATACTGCCCATGACACCGACAATGATTTGGGTGTAATTACTCCCACAGCCGCACTATCCTCTTTTCCCTATACCCCAATTGAGAGCATGAAGTTTCTACATTATTTATACAATGAAAAGAAAAGTACCCATATTGGAATTGCAGGCCCTTATGATGCATTTTCGCCACATTATAATTGGGTTACGCCTCGATATTTGGCTATAGACCAGGGAACGATAGCCCCCATGATTGAGAACTATCGTACCGGTTTATTATGGAAATTATTCATGAATGCCCCCGAGGTAAAACAAGGCTTGTTGAATCTAGGTTTTCATTCTGGAAAATATAATTTTTAAAAAAAATGAAGTATAAAATTTTAGTAGTAGCTCTTTTATTTTCGTTGCATTCCTTTTCACAATCGGATGTCAATGGAAAATTAAAAACCGAGATTGTTGAAAAACACGAATTAAGCTATGCCTTGCACCTACCGGCAAATACCAAAGAAAAAAAGCCTTTGATTATTTTTCTTCATGGATCTGGCGAAAAAGGAACCGATATTGAAAAAGTAAAAGTGCACGGTCCGTTTAAATACTTAAAAACGCATGAATTGGACAGTTATGTTTTGGCTCCTCAATGTCCAGAGAATGAATATTGGAATGAAGAAGTATTGTACCGTTTGATTTTAAAAATCCAAAAGGAAAACAATATTGATAGCAACAGAATTTATCTAACGGGTCTTAGTATGGGAGCTTGGGGCGCTTGGAATCTTGCTTTTGCACATCCGGAAACTTTTGCGGCATTAGTACCCATTGCGGGATTTGTTGACAGAATTCCAATGATTGAGAATTGTAAAATCAAGGACATCCCTACCCGAATTTTTCACGGACTCCTTGATGATGTAGTTCATGTGGATTATTCCATAGCCATTTATAAAAAGTTAAAAAGTTGTAATTCGAATGTTCAACTTACAATTTTTGATGATGCAGCTCATGATAGTTGGTCAAAAGTATATGACAATCCAGACATTTATGACTGGATGTTCAAACAAAATAAAAATAAATAAATAAATAAAATGAAAAAAACATTAATTGTAATTCTCTTAGGTTCAGCTTTCTTAGGATATAGCCAAAAGAAGCAAAATAAAAAAGCAGTTAAAATTCAGCCAAAAACCGAATTTATATCCGAATTATTGTCAAAAATGACTTTGGATGAAAAATTAGGACAATTAAATTTACCAACATCCGGAGATATTACCACTGGTCAATCCACTAGTTCTGATGTGGCAATAAAAATTGCAGAAGGTAAGGTGGGCGGTTTATTTAATATTAAATCAGTACAAAAAATTAGAGAAGCGCAAAAGATTGCAGTCGAAAAAAGCCGCTTGAAAATTCCGTTGATTTTTGGAATGGATGTTATCCACGGATACGAAACCACCTTTCCTATTCCTTTAGGTTTATCTTGTACTTGGGATATGAACTTAATAGAAAGAAGTGCTCAAATTGCAGCTCAGGAAGCAAGTGCCGACGGCATCAACTGGACCTTCTCCCCTATGGTTGATATTTCCCGTGACCCACGCTGGGGAAGAGTTTCTGAAGGTTCAGGAGAAGATCCGTATTTAGGAAGTCAAATTGCCAAAGCTATGGTGAATGGATATCAGCAAAATGACCTTTCAAAAAACAATTCAATTTTATCCTGTGTTAAACACTTTGCATTATACGGCGCTCCCGAAGGCGGACGAGATTACAACACGGTCGACATGAGCCGTATCCGAATGTTTAATGATTATTTCCCTCCTTATAAAGCAGCAGTTGATGCTGGTGTTGGATCGGTTATGGCATCTTTCAATGAAATTGACGGAATTCCAGCCACAGGAAATAAATGGCTAATGACAGATGTTTTAAGAAAACAATGGGGTTTTAAAGGTTTTGTGGTTACCGATTTTACAGGAATTCCTGAAATGATAGCACACGGAATAGGTGATCTTCAAACAGTTTCGGCAATGTCATTAAATGCTGGAGTTGAAATGGATATGGTAGGAGATGGCTTCTTAAGTACTTTGAAAAAATCATTAGACGAGAAAAAAGTAACAATCGAAACAATTGATAATGCCGTTAAATTGATTTTAGAAGCAAAATATGACTTAGGATTATTCCACGATCCGTATAAATATTGTGATGATAAAAGAGCTAAAACAGAAATTTTTACAGCAGATAACAGAAAAGAAGCACGCCAGATCGCAGCACAATCATTGGTTTTATTAAAAAATCAAAATCAGGTATTACCCCTTAAAAAAACTGGAACTATTGCCCTTATCGGACCATTGGCAGATGCCAAAGAAAACATGCCGGGAACCTGGAGTGTGGCTACAAAAATGGAAAATGCAATTTCGCTTTTGGCAGGAATTAAAGAAGTAGCAGGAAATTCTACCAAAGTTTTATATGCTAAAGGAAGTAATTTAGATTATGATGAAACTTTTGAAACCAATGCAACCATGTTTGGCAAAACCTTAAATCGTGATCCTCGTCCTAAAGAAGAATTAATCGCCGAAGCGTTAAAAGTAGCTGAACAATCTGATATAATTGTTGCGGCATTGGGGGAATCTTCTGAAATGAGTGGGGAATCTAGCAGCCGTACAAACTTAGAAATTCCACAAGCACAGAAAGATTTATTAAACGCATTATTAAAAACTGGAAAACCAGTAGTTTTAGTTTTATTTAATGGACGTCCATTAGTTATAAATGACGAAAATGCTACTGTTCCAGCTATTTTAAATGTTTGGTTTGCAGGTAGTGAAGCTGGTTATGCTATTGCCGATGTCCTATTTGGAGATGTAAATCCTTCAGGAAAATTAACAACAACTTTTCCAAGAAGCGTAGGTCAGATTCCAATTTATTATGCACACAAAAACACAGGAAGACCACTTTCTAATACAGAAGGAAAATTCGAAAAATTCAGATCCAATTATATCGACGAAAGAAACGAACCATTATTTCCATTTGGTTTTGGTTTAAGTTATACCACTTTTGAATATTCAAGCCTGAAAATTTCTTCTGATAAAATGAATTTCAGCGACAAATTAAAAGTAACTGTTGATGTAAGCAATACCGGAAATTTTGACGGAAAAGAAACGGTTCAATTATACATTCGGGATTTAGTTGGCTCAGTAACAAGACCAGTTAAAGAATTAAAAGGTTTCCAAAAAATAACACTTAAAAAAGGCGAAAAGCAAACGGTTACTTTTGAGATCACGGTTGAAGATTTAAAATTTTATAACTCTGATTTACAATCCGTAGCAGAACCTGGACAGTTTGATATTTTCGTAGGAGGAAGTTCAACTGCCGATAAGAAAGTTAGTTTTGAATTAACTAAATAATTTGGTTGGTTAATTAATAATTGCCCTTCGTATTGGTTAACGAAGGGCTTTTTTTAATGACAAAGTTTTGATTTTTTTGCACACAAAGTTTGTCATTCCGTAGGAATCTCAAGATTACGATTTAGTTCTCTAAAAAAATATAAAAGATAAAAATGAAAAAAACATATTCAATTCTGCTTTTACTGTTATTGATTGGTTTTAATTTCAAGACATCAGCACAGAATGAACATGGAAAAACAGACTGGTTCGACCCAAATAAACCCGCAACTACTTATTGTAACCCAATCAATATTGGCTACAATTATACTACTGAAAATCATAATGGTATTCCAGAATCCCGTCGTTCAAGTGCCGATCCTGTTATCATTACTTTTAAGGGGGAATATTATTTATTTGCGACTAATCAGGCTGGTTTTTTTTGGAGTAAGGATCTGTCTGATTGGAAATTTGTATACGGTAGTTTCCAAAGACGACCAGCAGATGATGACCAATGCGCACCAGCTGCCTGGGTAGTAAATGACACCTTATTTTATGTAGGTTCTACCTGGAAAAGAGATCATCCAATATGGAAAACAGCTGATCCAAAATCAGGAAGATGGTTACGACACGTTGACACAGCCCTATTACCAACCTGGGATCCTGCTATTTTTCAGGATGATGATAAAAAAGTGTATATGTACTACGGTTCAAGTGGAAAATTGCCTCTAGTAGGTGTCGAAGTAGATTATAAAACATGGCTTCCAAAAGGAAATCAGGCTGATTATGCAGAATTATATAAAGCTACAGAAGTTGAAGATATTCAAAGACCTTATGGGGAAATAAAGGAAGTGGTTGGTTTAGATCCTACTTCTCATGGATGGGAACGTTTTGGTGCCAACAATGATATGGAACCTGCACCTTGGGGTAACTTTATTGAGGGAGCATGGATGACCAAACACAATGGTAAATATTACATGCAATACGGAGCTCCTGCAACTGAATTTAAGGGCTATGCAAACGGTGTTCATGTTGGCAATCATCCGCTGGGGCCTTTCACATACCAAAAACACAATCCAATGTCCTATAAACCCGGTGGATTTGTAATTGGAGCGGGTCACGGAAACACTTTTGCCGATAATTACGGTAATTATTGGAATACTGGAACTTGTAAAATCTCGATAAAAGATCGTTTTGAGCGTCGAATTGATATGTTTCCCGCAGGATTTGATAAGGATGATGTTATGTATTCTAACACCTCTTATGGCGATTTTCCAATCGTACTTCCAACTCAAAAACGAAATCATGAAAAAGGAGCTTCCTCTGGCTGGATGTTACTTTCGTATAAAAAAACAGTCACAGTTTCTTCTTCAGAAGAATGTATGGAAATTCAAACGCATCGGGTAGACAATGGCGGCAAAAAAGTCTATGAAAAATTCTGTTATGGTGCAGAAAACTTAACAGATGAAAATATTCAAACCTATTGGTCTGCAAAAACAAGAAATCCAGGTGAATGGCTTCAGATCGATTTAGGAAGAAAAATGGAAATCAACGCTTTACAAATTAACTATGCAGATCATAAAGCCACTCAGTACAACAAAGCGATGGATATATATTATCAGTATAAAATTTTCATGTCTGATGATGCTCAAAACTGGACATTGGTAATTGACAAATCGAAAAATGACAAAGACATTCCTCATGATTATGTGGAGTTGATAAAACCAATTAAAGCGCGTTACATAAAAATGGTTAATATCCACAATGCTTCAGGTTTGTTTGCCGTTTCGGATTTCAGGGTTTTTGGTAACGGATTGATGGAGAAACCAAAACCGGTTACCCAATTCAAAGTGAACAGGAATGCCAAGGATTCCAGAAATGCAATGATTTCTTGGAACAAGCATTCTGATGCCATTGGTTATACGATTTATTACGGAATTGCTCCTGATAAATTATACAACAACATAATGGTTTATGAAGATAGTTCTTATGATTTTAGAGGCTTAGACAAAGAAACCAAGTATTATTTTACAATTGAAGCTTTTAATGAAAATGGTGTTAGTGTAAAAAATAAAATTATCGAAGTAAAATAAAATCATACAAATAACGGTTAAAACTTAATATGGTGTTTTATTACGAAATTAGTCAGTACAAAATTTAATTTTTCTTTGAGTTTTGGGAACGACTAATAAGCATCAAAAGCTAAACATTGGTATTTTTCTCTTCTCCATAAAGTTTCTATCAGAAATAACTCTGGAGAATGCGGTGGCAAAAAGTAAATCAAAACATCTTTTACTTTCCATTTTTCTGTTTTGGACCATTTATTTGATTTATGGATTGGAGAATTATCAAGTTTGTTCCACAAAACGATCCATAACTAATCCATAAAAAAAATGATTAGATACTACTTAAACAGTTGCTAAGAATTAGTCGCAGCTTCGTTGATTTATTTTACGGCTTTTTTTATTTGAAAATTCAGAAAACTCCAATTAAATAGAGTTTATTAAAAAAAACAGTAGTTAACTTAGGTTGACTACTGTTTTTTTTGATACAATCCTCGATAATCAATTCAATATTCGTTCTGGATAATCAGTTATTATTCCGTCAACTTTTAAATCCAGCATTTTTCGAATATCTTTTTTAGTATTGACTGTCCAAGGGATAACCTTAATTTGTTTAGCCCTTAACGAATCTAAAAAATCAGCATTTACCAATTGATAATGGGGACTGTAAATTTGGGGTACAAAAGTCAATTCACTAAGGTTTCTATTTATACCTACTTTAGCAGTTAATAAAGCCACTTTTACGTTTGGGTATTTCTGGTGTACAACATTCAAAATATGTGGATCAAAAGATTGAATATTCATGAAAGATTCAATCTTTTTTTCATGAATGACCTTCATAACTAAATCAACAAATTCTTCAGGTTGGGGCTGACTTATACCGTATTCTTTTTTATCGGATTTAATTTCAATATTGTAAGTGACTCTTTTGTGTTTATTATTAGCAATCCTTTTTTCAACACTATCAATTACTTCTATTAACAATGGCTTATAGGTTTTTAACTTTTTTTGCTGAGGAAAAAGTGCATTTCCTTTTGAACCACTATCAAATTTTTTAATGCTATCGTAATTCATTGTATATAAACTATATGATTTCTCTTTTTCTTTTGCAATAGCAGAACCATCGGGAGTTTGCACATACAATGAAGACATAAAAGCTTCATGAGAAATTACTACTTTTTTATCTTTGGATACCACAACATCCATTTCAATCACATCTACGCCTTTACGAATAGCACTCAAGAAAGCTGGAATTGTATTTTCGGGGAAATTTCCGCGATCCCCCCGATGTCCTTGTATTTCAACATGCTGTTTTACTAATACATTCTCTTTTATTTTACATCCATAAAGAAACATAAAAAACAGTAAAAGAAAACTTATTTTATAACTATTCATTCTTATCCATTTTGATAATTATTTAATGCTATCTATTCGGTAACTTTCAGTTGCCGTATGCGTATTTCCAAACATATCAGTAGCTTTAACCTCCACTTTATGAGTTCCTAATTCTAGATTTGCTGGTATTTTACCTTTCCAAACATGGGTACTAATTGAAGGATCAGAAGATCTTCTTCCAGGCATTAATTTCTCAGACAAATCCCATTCATATACTAATTCTACATAAGAAGGATCTGCTTCAATAACACGTTCCATATTTTTCCATTCTCCGTTATCAACTCGGTAAACCAATTGATCATTTTCACTTCCCATAAAAAAATTGGCATATAAAGAAGATTTAGTACTCTTACCTTGGGCTACAACCTTTGGTAAAAAAAGATTCATTTGATGCTCTTTTTCTTTTCCTGCCGCTTTATATGCAACATTATAGGTAGTGCCTTTGAAATGGATAAAAGCATAACCTTTTGGTGTTCCGTCTCTCATTACAGCAATTGGAATTCCTTTTTCGTCTAATTTACCAGAATACCAATCGCCTGAAGTTGTCCCCACATTATAATGATGATGCGGTTTATCTTGCAACCAGCCTTGTTCTTTGCCTAAAAAATCCTGACGCTGCAAATGCGTATGTGCAGACAAAGACAAGGTATTAGGAAAGTCTTTTAACAAAGAAAATAATTGGTTCCTATCAGAATCTCTAAACGAATCATCGTTAGTGTCAGGCTCACTTATTGGAATATGGAAAGCCAATACTATCAAGTTGTTTTTAGGCACAAATTGCAAATCATTTTCTATAAATTGTAATTGTTCAGGAGTAAATCCGCCCCAATATCCTTTGCTGTCTCTTGGATCTGGATAAAGAACATCATCCATGACAATAAAATGTACTTTGCCATAATTGAAAGCATAGTTAGCAGGACCAAAATGGGCTTCATAAGTCTCATCAGCTAAATCATCACGGGTAGCGTCAAAATTAAGGTCATGGTTTCCTAAAAGATTATACCATGGAATGCCTACTTTTTTTACCGCTTGAATATAAGGATTAAACAAACTCAAATCATTTCCTACCAAATCTCCCATGCTCAAACCAAATGAAACGTTATTAATTCCTTCAACTTCGGCAACAATTCCTCTGTAGAAATAATCAATTTCTTCTAAATTATAAGGTTGTGGATCTCCAAAAATAAGAGCGGTAAAATCTTCTTCTTCCTTTTGAGGAATCAATCCAAAATCGACTGATTTGGGTAATTTACCAGTAGGTTGAACGCCTTCAAATTTCATTTTTGGAGAACCCGAAGGTTTGTGGATGTAAAAAAATTGAGGTTTGTTATTCTCATCCGTTTGAACTTTATAATCTGATGGCTTGATTATTGAAATAATAGCATCATTTTTAAGAGGCAACTCATATTGACCTTTATTATCCGAAAGCACTACGGCAACACCGTTACTAACAGCAACGTTAGCAATTCCTTTTTCATTTTTTTCTTTTTTTCCGTTTCCATTAGCATCTTCGAAAACAAAACCTTTTACCGTATTTTGAGCAGAAACAGCTAGTGTAAAAAGCAGTATGATACTGCTAATCAGTATTTTTTTCATTTTCATAATTTATTTAATTATCCCACCAAACTTTAGTATTAATAGTGTCTTCTCCTATCATTTTTACAGCTTCATTATAATTGTCTACATTGTACAATTGCTGGTCTGTAGGGAAAGTAAATCGGGAAGGCATGATGCCATTATTTCCCATTGCAGAAGTTGTAGGCAGAACAGGAAAACCAGTTCTACGGTATTCAAACCATTGTTGATAATCTGTAAAATACAGCGCATAGTATTTTTGCAACATTATTTGTTCTAATGTTCCTTTGTATTGTACAATTGGGTTATCAAAATAATTGGTAGGAATAATTGCTTTTAATTGTTCCATAGCCGCTTTAATTCCGTTTTTATAGTGAGATTCAGGATTAACAATATAACCACGTTGCCCCATCTCAGCCTTAATAAATTCGACCTCAGCATAAGTTAATAAAAATATCCGCATTGGATTCACTACTTGTGCTTGCAATAAACCAGAGGCATTATATTTAAATTGAGAGTCAGCACCTTCATAACCACTTGGAATACCTACATATCCAATACTCTTATTTTGTAAATCTCTTGCAACTGTAGCTATAATATTCCTTCTAGGATCATTAAAACTATTAAGATTATCTATGAAAAAAGAAGCCATCTTAGCTCCTAATGGAAAATCTTGAGGTCTTCCCCATGGTGATACATTAGGCGTAACTCCAGTAACTTGTAAAATTGCCGACTCTGCAGTAGTAGTGAAAACAGGATACTTTAAAGGATCTTCTATCATTGTTTTTAACTTATTGAAAGCATTAGTTTCTGCTCTGTTTGAAATCCTTAGCAACAACCTCATGTGAAGAGAATTAGTGAATTTCCTCCACTTACTTACATCATTACCAAACAAAATATCTTGAAAATAGATCATCGCTCTTGCATCATACATCGCATTTGCTTTCTCTAAATCTGATAAAATGGTTTCATAAATAAACTCTTGAGTATCGTATTTTGGATATAAAATACCATCTTCAGCTCTTACTGCTTGAGTCATTGGAACGGGTCCAAACAAATCAGTAAGATTAGAATAAACAAGAGCATTAAGAGTTAATGAAATGGCTTCATAATTTGCATCACCTGCTTTTTGTGCCGCTATTCGCATTTCATTAATATTAGCCAAATATTTATAGTAAGTATTCCAAGAAGAATTTCCTATATTAGGACTAACATCGTAGCGGTGTAAACCTCCTGAAACACTTGGAAACGGAAGAGAAACTTGCATTAAATCAAATGTTACACCGGCGCTTCTGGTTGCATTATGTGAAGCAATACCATAAATTATCGGATTCAACAGTGTTCCTGGACTAATGACCGAAATTCTATTAGGATCATCATTAACATCTTTAAAATCGCTTGAACACGCATTAAGTATAAAAACTAATGCTAAAGCTGTTACTAAATAGTGTATTTTTTTCATTATCATTTTAGATTAGAAATTTACTTTTAAATTAAAACCATAGCTTGCAGGTGAAGGCATTTGTCCCATTTCAAGACCCGGCAAAATAGTATCTCCATTTAGAGCCCCTGCTTCTGGATCATAAATTGGAAAATCACTTATCATAGCCAAATCTCTTCCAAAAACAGAAAATTGAACAGATTCCAAGCTAGTCCTTTTCAACCAATTTTTAGGAAAATTGTACTGTAAACTTACTTCACGTAACTTGGCAAAAGAAGCATCAAATGAATTTGATTCCACATTTGCTCTACGGTAATAACGTGTATACCAATCTGGAGTGACTGCTTTTACAGTATTTGGAGAATAAGTACCATCGTTATTTGCGACTACTCCATCTCCAATTATGAATCCATCTTCTCTACCCATATAAGTGGAGGTAATTTTTCCTTGTTCTGCCAGTTTATGATGCGTTTGCGAATAAATGATACCACCATATTGACCGTCTATGGTAACGCCCATTGTAAAGTTTCCAATTGTAAAATTATTTACAAAACCATCTCTCCAGTCGGGACTTGCATCACCTATATATTGGATTTCTGTTGGATAAGCTGGTAATCCCGCTGCATCATAAACAATTTCACCTTCTGGTGATCTAACAAATCCAAAACCGTAGATTGCTGTAGCACTCCCTCCTACTTTTGCAATAATTGATGCTGAACCACCTTCGCCAATTATCTGCTGACCATTTATACCTTCAGGTAAATTCATTACTTTATTCCAATTGCGAGACCAATTAAATGAAGTCTTCCATTTGAAATTTTTACCGTCAACTATTTTTCCTCCAAAGATCAACTCTATACCACGATTCCCAACTTCTCCAGCGTTTAAAATTGCATCGCTATATCCTACACTCCAGTCTAGTGGAACTTTAATAATTTGGTTTTTAGTTCTACTTTCATAAACTGTTGCGTCAAAATTGAATCTTTTATTTAACATCAAAAGTTCAAAACCTGTTTCAAAACTAGTAGTGATCTCGGGTTTAAAATTTTCATTGTATAGCAACGATGGTAATATTGCAGAACTTGCAAAAGTGTTTTGATCGTAATATTTTTTTGTTCTGTACGGTTCCGTATCATTACCTACTTCAGCAAATGAAAATCTATACTTTAAAAAATCAATACTTTTAGGCAAGTCAACCATTTCAGATACTATCAAACTAGTATTTACCGAAGGATAGAAAAATGAATTATTTGCTTCAGGAAGCGTACTCGACTTATCGTTTCTACCAGTTATATCTAAAAATAATACATCTTTATACGAAAGAGAAACCAATCCATACAAACTATTCACTTTTTTATATCGGTCTCCTACAGAAACATTTGGCATATTAATACCATTAGAAAGCTTGTACACATTGGGAACTACAAGTCCTTCCACACTGGCGCTTAAACTTTTATACTTATAATTTAATGCGTTTCCACCAAATGAAGCAGAAAGAGAGAATGCTTCGCTAAATTTCTTTTTATAAGTCAATAAAAAATCATAATTAGTTTCCATTTTTGATACATCCTGCCTGCTAAAAAATCCTTTCGCATATCGATTGATACTATAAGGTCTATGTTGTTCTCTGTTTTGAGTATAGGTATTCAAAGAAGAACGCAGCATTAAATTCAAATTTGGAGAAAAATCAATTGTAGCTGATAAATTACCTACTATTTGATTGCTTTCTAATGAATTAGTCGCTTTATAAGCAATAAGATAAGGGTTATCTATAAAAGAACTAAAAGGATGAAGTTGATTGATATTTTCTTCTCCTTTTTCCCAAATTGGTTTGTACCAATCTAAAGGAATATTAGGTTGTTGAAAAATCATAAAATAAGCAATCGAGCCATTGTTATATCCTGTGGAAGGCAAATTATCGCTACTTCTATCATTAAAGTTTACAGAACTATTTAATTTTATTTTATCCGAAATTTGATAGTTTGCATTTACTGCTGCAGTAATACGCTCAAAACCAGTATTAGGCATTATCCATTCGTTTTTTGAATGTCCAAACGAAGCACGCATGGAGCCCTTTTTATCTCCGCCTTGTAAGGAAACATTGTTATTTATTGTAAAACCAGTTCTCCAAAAATCTTTACGACTGTCTTTGTAAGGTTTCCATAATTGTCTCTCAGCAGATTGACTTTCAGTTGTAGGATCGTATTGATAAAAATATTGTCCTTCAAATGCAGGTCCCCATGCCGCACTCGTACTTCCTGTGCTTGTTCCATCTTCTGAACTACCATAGGAATAATAAGGATTTCCTGCTGCATTAAATGATCTTCCTGTTCCCTGACCATATTTGTATTGGTAATCCGGCCATCTCTGGATAACATCAAAAGTTACACCTGAATTAAATGTAATCCCTAAACCCTTTGCTTTTTTACCCGATTTAGTCGTGATAATCAAAGCACCATTAGCAGCACGATTTCCATAAAGTGCTGTTGCTCCAGCTCCTTTTAAAACCGTTACACTTTCTATGTCATCTAAGTTTAAATCTGAAATTCCATTTCCGTAGTCAATTGGGGAATCCTGTCCCATATAAGCACTTGTTGAACCAGCAGAAGTCATTTCAGTATTCATGGGCACACCATCAACAACAATAAGTGCATAATTCCCTTTTGGGTCTAATGAATTATTTCCTCTCAAAGTAATTTGTTGCGAATTTAAAGGTCCTGAACCCGTAGAAATTATATTTAATCCCGCTACTTTTCCTTTTAATCCCGAAGACCAATTATTAGGTGTAGTTTGTGCTAAACTTTCGGATTTTATAGTCTCTTGCTTAAAACCTAAACGTTTTTCTTCTCGCTTAATTCCTAGCGCGGTAACAACAACTTCATTGAGTTCTTTAGAATCCATTTTTAAGGTTACTTTCACCACTGCTAATCCAGCTGTTTTAATTTCCTTTGTTTCAAATCCAATGAAAGAAATCTCTAAAATTGCATTTGGATTAATAACAGATAAATTAAAATTTCCATCAATATCTGTTATACCACTATTTTTAGTGCCTTTCTCTATAATAGAAACTCCTGGCAAAGGCATTCCTTGCTCATCTACAACAGTTCCTTTAATTGTTTTTTGTTGCTGATTAGGCTTAATAACACTTATTGTATTGTTTATTTTTTTGAACTTGAATCCCGTTTTATTCGAGATTAATTTTAGCACATTATCAACAGTTTCTTCTTGTGTTTTAATCGAAATATGTTGAGAAGTATGTGTTATTTGCTCGTCAAAAACAAATGTCAATGTGCTTCTTTGTTCAATAGCATCGAAAACTTCTTTAATTGTGGCATTTTTAATGTCTAACGAAATTTTTATTTCCTTTAGAGAAGATATTGCTGTTGAAGCAAATAGAGGAGTTAAGATAAAGAAAGTGAAAAATAAATGGAAACACTTTTTCTTTAATAACTGATTTAAAAATTGTAATATTGTTATCATTAGTATGGGCTATAATTTTTTTGTAGTCATTTAATTAAAACCTGTTTCTGTTGCAACCAGAAACGGGTTTGTTTTTTTAATAATTCGTTGTATCTCTTCTTATAATAATTTGATTTTTAGTTAAATAATCGATTTTTAATTTCTTAACAAAAGCAATACTTGCTAATATATTTTCTAATTTTTCTTCGTTAAATTTTCCAGATATAATTAATTTTTCTAATTCATTATCTTCAAAATCAATCGTAACATTATAGCTGTTTTCTAAAATTTTTGCAATTTCGCCTAATGTTGTCTGCTCTAAAACTATATTATTTTTTGTCCAAGCTATTTTCTCTACGCTTTTTGCCTTTGTGACATGAAAAGCTGAATTAACAAAATCGGCATGTTGATTTTTAGTCAGCATTACACTTTTCCCTGAATTAGATTTAAGATTCACTATTCCTGTGAGCACACTTACTTTTGTTGGACTTTTAGCATACGAATTGATATTGAAAGAAGTCCCTAATACCTCTAAAGTCATATCCTGCATTGTCACGATAAATGGCTTTTTAGGATTCCTTTTGACTTTAAAATATGCTTCGCCAGTAAGTTTAATGCTTCTCGTATTTCCAAATTTTTCAGGATAAGAAAGAGTACTATTTCTATTTAAAACCACAATACTTCCATCTTGTAAAATGATTTCTTTCTTCTCTACACTATTTGTTATTTGGATAATTTCTTTTGGTGTAGCGAATTGTTTTATTAGAAAACTAATTCCTAAAAAAAGAACGGCAATAGCGGCAACTTGCAGTATTCTTAATCTAAAAGTTTTTTTAGTAGATTTAATTGTTTGAGCATCTATTGCACGGGATATTCTCTCCCTTTTCTTATTGGAAAGCAACACTACATCTGCACTTTGGCTTTTTTGCATTTCATTAAAAAATGCTTCTACAATACTTCTCTCCTGATCATTACACTGATTTTCGGAGTATTTCTTTGCAATGATTTTAAATTGTTCTTTGTTCAAAATAATATGATTTTAACTATAAGTCACATTTTATAGAACAAACAAGTAGTGGATTTTCTAGTCTTAACTTTTTCTTAAAACAAGAACTAATCTGATTACATTAAAGAAACATTTGGTGCAAATGAGAAGCAATTGTCGAACGAAGACTCTTTAAAGCATTACTAATATGCTTTTCGACAGTATGGATGGAAAGGTTCAGTTTTGTTGCAATTTCCTGATTGGAAAAATCTTCAAACCTACTCATCATAAATACTTCTTTGCATTTAGGAGAAAGTTCGTTTACGTGAGTCATGATTTCTTTTTCGAAATCTTTATACTCGATATCATTAACTGTAGTGGCGGAAGAACCTATATTATCTAAAACATCAATATGTTCTTTTGTAAATTTTAAATCTCGAATATGATTGGCTATTTTGTATTTAACGGCTCTAAAAAGGTAGGATTCTAAATTTAATATTGTTGCTGTTGCTATATTTTTCCATAAACTGATAAAGATTTCCTGAACTATATCTTCACAAACTTCCTCTTCTTTAAAAATATTATAGGCATAAGTATATAATCTTTTCCAATACCTATCAAAAATCACTTCAAAAGCAAATCTATTTCCCTTTTGAAGCAAGTTTTGTAGCTCTCCATCTGACATTGATTTAAAATCCATTTTCATAGCAACAAATGAAAACAATCTTTTGTGATGCCTCTAATTATTGATTTTAAGTTTCTGTTAACTCTGAATCATCTTATTACAGAAAAGTAATACGCATAATTAGTAAAGTAATTAATAGATTATTAAATTAAACCAAACTCCTCCTTATCGTTTCTTTATTTAAAATTCTCTAATTAATAAATTACAAAATCAAATGATATATTGAAAAATTAAGTGTCTCTAATATACTCTTTTCAACAGGAATAATATCTTCATTTGTAATTAGATAATCATACAAAACCATAAACAACTATAAAACAATTAATACCAAACCTAAATACAACATAGTTTAAACGGTAAATTTTAAATTTTATAGTCTTTTTCTTTTAATATTACCAATCATTTATTTTGAATTCGATCTTTTTTATTAAAATAATTTTAACTCTTCATACTAAATCCTTTAAATTATTTTTATTTAGAATAAGTAAAAATAATTTGTTTAAGAAAAAATTAGCATTTACATTTGTAAAATAATTCTAAATAAGGAAAAATGAAGATAATTTACCAACAGAAAATTTTATTAGCACTACTTTTTTTGGTTTCAATAAATATGATGAGCCAAGGTTTGGGAAAGATTAATGGAAAAATCACACTTAGTGATAATAGTCCTGCAGAGAGCATTGCCGTAGCTCTAAAAAACACAAAGTACAATACCATTACCAATTTTAGTGGTCAATATGAATTCAAAAATCTTAAACCTGGAAACTATATTTTAAGCATCAATGGTTTAGGGATTAAAGCAATTACAGAGACTATTACTGTAAGCAGTAATCAAACTCTTACTAGAAATTTCAGGCTTAAAGAGAATAAACAGGAATTGAATGAAGTTATTATAAAGAAAAGCAAATACAAACAAAACAATCCTTCGTTATCCTTGCGTTTGAATACTCCGGTATTAGAAATTCCACAAAACATTCAGATTATTAGTGGTCAAACATTAAAAGACCAACAAATTACCAGTATGAGTGATGGTGTAATTAGAAATGTGAGTGGCGCTGTGCGTTTAGAACACTGGGGCGATTTGTATACCAATATTACTATGAGAGGTTCCCAAATACAAGCTTTTCGTAATGGTTTTAATGTAGTGTCTTCTTTCTGGGGACCACTCACCGAAGATATGAGTTTTGTAGATCATATAGAATTTGTAAAAGGACCAGCTGGATTTATGCTTTCTAGTGGAGATCCAAGCGGACTTTACAATGTGGTAACTAAAAAACCAACGGGTATTACAAAAGGTGAAGTGAATGTAATAGGCGGAAGTTATGACTTTTACAGAGCCAGTATCGACTTAGACGGAAAACTGGATAAAAAAGGAAAATTATTGTATCGTTTTAATGCAATGGGACAAAACAAAGGTTCGCATCGTCATTTTGAACATAACGATCGTTACGTAATTGCACCTGTCATCTCCTATCAACTGGATGATAAAACAAAAATTACGGCTGAATACAACTATCAAAGAGCGAATATGACTGAAGTAGGTTCGTATTATATATTTGGTCCCGATAATCAAGGTTATGGTACTATGCCTATTGATTTTACGATGACTCAACCGGGTTTACCAGATACTAAAATCAATGATCACAGTGGGTATTTCTTGTTTGAACATAATTTTAATGACAATTGGAAACTGACAGCCCAAACTTCTTATTTTAATTATTTACAAGAAGGTTATAGTTCTTGGCCAACAGCGGTAGGACCAACAGCAGATTTAGCAACTGGCGAAATTATTCGAAATGTTGCTATTTGGGATGCTGAAAGCAATATGTATTTAGGACAACTATTTGTTAATGGAAAATTCAATACAGGAACAGTTTCTCATAAATTATTGGGAGGAATCGATTTAGGAAATAAAGATTATATGGCCGATTGGGGACAATCACATAATCTGGATACTTTTGATAATCCATTTAATATTTTCGCACCTAATTATGGAACTCCTGCTAACGGAATGCCTAATTTTGATCGTGAAACTCCACTAAAAGAAAGAGCCGGAGGATTAATGAGTTCAAAATATGCCGCGGGTTATATTCAGGATGAATTAGGATTTTTTGAAAATAAACTTAGAGTAACAGTTGCCGCTAGATATACTTGGTTAAGCCAGACAAATTGGGGACAAACCATAGAAGACAGTCATATTACACCTCGTGCGGGTGTAAGTTTTTCAATTACTCCAAGTACGGCTATTTATGGTTTATATGACCAGGCTTTTTCTCCTCAATCAGGAATTATTAAAAATGGAGATAAAGTAAAACCTTTAACGGGTAACAATGTTGAATTCGGAATCAAAAAAGACTGGTTTGACGGAGCATGGAGTACAACTGTATCTGTTTATAGCATCTTGAAGAAAAATGAACTAACATCAGACCCAACCAATACTGCAGGACAAAATTTCAGTGTAGTTCTAGGCGAAAAAAGAGCTCGCGGAACTGAGTTTGATATAAGAGGAAAAATTACTGAAGGTTTAAATCTTATCGCGAACTATGCTTTTACAGAAGCTATTGTAAATCAATCAAATGTACCTGTTATTATTGTGGGATCAACTGTCCCTGGTTTTGCTAAACACACTTCTAACGCTTGGTTAAATTATACTTTGACAAACGGAAAACTAAAAGGATTAGGAGCTTCTATTGGTGGAACGTATCTTGTTGGTCGTTTAACCGATAACTGGGGAACAGGTCTTGAAAAATTACCCAATTATTTCAAAATGGATGGTGGTGTATCGTATGAAACAGGAAATTTAAAATTCACTGCTAATATGTTTAATATCCTGAACGAATACTTATACAATGGTTCTTTCTATTCGTCTGGGAATGGCAACATCAATGCTTATTACTGGCAAACTGAAGCTCCTAGAAATGTAAGACTGGGTGTTACATATAAATTTTAAACCATTACGCTTAATGCTAAAAGGGCTTGTAAATCTTCTGATTACAAGCCTTTTTTTATAAATAATTTCTAAGCTATACGACTTCGCAAATTGGAAAATGCAAAATTGGGAAGTTACATGAATTCGCTATAAAACAAAGTTCGTTTGCTTTTGTGTGCAAATGTATAGCTTCCTCAATTTTTTCTTTCTCTTTGATGATTATCTTAGGATTTAATCGTATTTCTATAAAGCGTCCCGAACCATTTTCTAAAACTTCCAGAGTTCCTTCTGCATTATCTTGATAAGAAACTACCGTGATATCGTTTTGTAAGCAAACATACAAATACGACATCATGTGGCAAGAAACCACACTACTCAACAACAAATCTTCTGGATTGTACAAACCTGGATCACCTTTGAAAGCTTTAGCTGCCGAAACATTTAATATTGCTTTTCCATCAATAACAATTTGATGTGTTTTAGCGTAGCTTTTTGAATCCGTAGTTACTTCTTTAGAAATGGAATCCCAGTTTAATTTGGCTTTAAATAAATGCTTCATCCTTATTTTTACTTATTTATCAAGAATCAAATATAGGCAAATAACAGCAATCAATTAATTAGGAAAAATTGGGAAATTATAAACAACGAATGTGTAAATGCTTTTTTATCTTTGTAAAAGCAGTAAAGATTGGGAATTCTATTTTCAACTCCTACTACTAAAATTATTCCCAAATGTAATCTCCTATTAAATTCAAAAATGAAACACTTTCTCACTACAATTAGTTTGTTTTTTTTATCACTACTATTTATTTCTTGTTGCACCAGTAAAAAAACGACTTCAGAAAACACCATTTTTCCTAAAGAATCTACGCAAATAGTAGAAAAATATTGGAAATTAATCGAAATTAATGGTCAAAAAGTAACTGCTGAAAATTTTGCTTCTAAAGAACCGCATCTCATTTTAAAATCAGAAGAGAATAGAGTAACAGGAAATGGCGGCTGTAATTCTTTTTTTGGAACCTACAGTTTACAAACCGATGTCAACCGTATTTCTTTCTCTAAAATTGGGGCTACCAGAATGGCATGTTTACAACCAACTGTAGAATCTGATTTTTTTAATATTTTAGAAACAGTAGATAATTACACAGTAAAAAACGATACTTTACAATTAAACAAAGCCCGAATGGCGCCACTGGCAAAATTTGTAGCAGTCTATCTTAAATAAAATACTATGCTAAACTGGAACGACCTTATAAAATATGCCACACATGGCAATCCTACTCCTCCAAAACGAGTTGAAAAAACAGCTGCAGAATGGAAAGCTGAATTAACAGATGAAGAATTTTATGTAACTCGCCAAAAAGGTACTGAAAGAGCACACAGTTCCGAATTATGCAGTCTTTTTGAACCAGGAAAATATGCTTGCAAATGTTGTAAAACTCCTCTTTTCGACGCTACAACTAAATTTGAAAGCGGAACAGGTTGGCCGTCCTTTACGCAACCCTTAGTTATTGAAAATGTAGCTTACAATAAAGATGTTAGTTTTGGAATGATTCGTATCGAATGTGTTTGCAATATTTGCGATGCGCATTTAGGTCACACATTTCCTGATGGACCAGAACCAAGCGGTTTGCGCTATTGCATCAACGCAGTTTCTTTAGAAAAAATAAAAGAATAAAAAAAATTAAACCATTAAGAAATTTAGAAAAATTAAGAGTTAAAATTTCGAACATTAAAAAACAAAGCCGACAGTCTTTAAAAAACTTGTCGGCTTATTTATTTTTAAAGTAAGTTTAAAATAAAACTTAAATTACCTTAATTTCTTAATGGTTTCAACAAACAATTATTCCATCAAAAAAACGGTCAATCCTCTGGCACCATGCGCTCCAAGAACTAATGATTGCTCAATATCGGCAGTTTTAGAAGGTCCTGCTATAAAAGTTCCAAAACCATAATCTAGATTTCCAATGTGTTCATAGGCTTGCTGCATCGTAGCTACAATATCTTTTTTATTGACAATGATAGCCAAATATTGCGGAATAAATGGAGAAACTCTTTGTCCTAAAATAGCATCTGTTACCCAAAGTGCTGAATTTTCAGCAACACCAAAATGGGCTTTTATAACGGCTAACTCTACATTTTGCAAACTATGTGGATCATCATTTGTCCATTCAGTTTCAGCAATATCAGCTAATTCCGGAATGGTAGTAATCTTCCTTTTATCTGCTGGATAATGCGTAGCAATGTAGGCTTTTACATCGTCTAAACTACTCACTTCTTCACAAAATCCACCAATACCTTTTAGTACTGTTTTATAGGTTTCAATTGCATCAATTTTGTCTAATCCTAAAAAACTAAGACCAGGCAATTCGTTTACTGATGTAGGTTGGTTGTTTTTGATTTTGTTTAAAATACTATCTCTACTACTCATTATTTTTTGTCTTTAGATTCTTTTGCTTTTTTAGCATACCATTCTCTAAATGATTCTTCTGGAGGTGCTGGCATTTCTCTTTGATTATACCATGCGTTAAGATTATTGTTGACCATAAAAGGCAAATTCTTCATTACAAATCTTCCTGCTTTTCCAGCAATTTTAAATACCGTAGGATTTGCTAAAACAGCCGACATTCCTTTCATGGCAATCGTTTTAGAACTTGGCGTATAACCTTCCTTAACTAAAACCTGACGCCATTTATACAATTGGTCATGGATATCAATTTTTACCGGACATACATTAGTACAAGAACCACATAAGGTACTTGCAAAAGGTAAATCGGCATTCTTTTTCATGTCTAAATTAGGTGCTAAAATAGAACCGATAGGCCCAGCTACTGCATTGTGGTAACTGTGTCCACCACTTCTTCTGTACACTGGACACGTATTCATACAAGCACCACAACGAATACATTTTAGAGAATTTCTAAACTCTTCACGTCCTAATTGTGTGCTTCTACCATTATCCACAATAACAATGTGCATTTCCTGCCCTTCTCTAGGTTTTTTAAAATGACTAGAAAAAGTAGTAATGGGTTGTCCTGTAGCACTTCTGGCTAAAAGTCTCAGAAATACTCCAAGATGTTTACGCTGTGGAATTAATTTCTCAAATCCCATACAGGCAATGTGAACATCAGCGAGATGCGCTCCCATATCGGCATTTCCTTCATTGGTACAAACCACAAATTCACCTGTTTCAGCAACTGCAAAATTTACTCCGGTAAGTGCTACTTTTCGAGTTAAGAACGTATCTCTTAATTCTTTTCGAGCTGCTTCGGTTAAATATTGCGGATTGTTATTTCCTTTTTCTGTTCCAAGGTGTTCGTGAAAAGTATCACTTACATCTTCTTTTTTAAGGTGAATAGCAGGCAATACGATATGACTTGGCGGCTCTTTTCTTAATTGAACAATAAACTCCCCTAAATCGGAATCAATTACTTCAATTCCATTATCTGCTAGATATTCATTCAAATGGCATTCTTCTGTAAGCATTGATTTTGATTTTACCATTTGGGTAACACCATGCTTAGCAATAATTGAATGTACTATTTTATTGTGTTCGTCTCCATCAGCAGCCCAGTGCACAATAATTCCGTTTTCTTTAGCTTTAGCCTCAAACTCCTGCAAATAATGATGCATATTAGAAAGCACATTATTTTTAATATTCGAAGCAGTCTCACGAAGCGCTTCCCATTCTGGGATAGCATGAGCTGATTTATCTCTTTTTGAACGAACAAACCAAAGCGTTTGATCATGCCAGTTTACACGTTCTACATCTTTATTAAAAATAGCCGCTGCGTGACTATGATCTATTGAATTTTCTTTCATATTGAGTTTAAAATTTCTGCAATGTGAATTACTTTAATATTGCTTTTTTGCCTTCTTAGAATTCCTTCTAAATGCATTAAGCATGACATATCTCCTCCTGTAATATAATCTACGTTGTGTTCCTTATGATCTTCAATACGGTCTTGTCCCATTTTTACTGAAACTGCTTCTTCGGTAACACAAAAAGTACCTCCAAAACCACAACACTCATCTTTTCTGCTTAAAGAAACTAATTCTAAACCTTTAATAGAACTCAAAAGTTGATTGGGTTTAGAAAAAGGAGCGGCATTCAATTCACTCATTTGCGAAAGCTTCAATCCGCGTTGACCGTGACAACTTTGGTGCATTCCTACTTTATAAGGAAAATTTCCTTCTATCGTTTCTACTTTTAATATATCCGTTAGAAATTCTGTTAGTTCGTACACATTGTTTCTAATATGAGTAGCAGCAGCTTCATTCTCTTTAGAATGAAGGTGTTCCTTCACATGCATGGTACAACTTCCAGAAGGACAAACGACATAATCAAATTCAGAAAAATTATTCACAAAATTAGTATCACATCCTTTAGTCAAATGGGAGTAACCACTATTAGCCATTGGTTGGCCACAGCAAGTTTGATCCATTGGAAAACTTACTTCACATCCAAATTTTTCTAATAACTCTAAGCTTGCAATACCTATTTGTGGATAAAATTGATCCACATAACAAGGTATAAAAAGTCCAACTTTCATATGCTGATTTTTATTTTTTTTCAAAGGTCATATGTAATTTGCATAATAACTATTGGAACTTGCATCCAATTTAAGTTCATGCTCATTTCATAGGGTTTTATTTATTATTAAACACTTTAAGTAAAATTGCCTATCAATATTCTTTTTAAGTGGAATGGTGATAGGCATATTTTATATTAATGTTTGTAAAATTTTAAATCAATTAAATCATTTTGAATTGGTTTTGTATTCCAATTCTTATGAATGGCTAAGGCGGCTCCTAATGAACTGGCTTGTGCCATGGATGCCGCATAAACTTCCATTGTTGGGAAAGCTTCGGCTAATAAATTCATGTAAATTGAATTTTTACTAAAACCTCCGTCAACAAAGACTTTTTTTACTGGACTGTTGTGAATCACTAAATTAGTCGAAACAATTTGTTGTGCAATCAAATCTAACATTAACTGGTGGTAGGCTTCATCATAATTTTCAAAATTAGATAAATCTCTTTTATTAAAAGGACAATCTTTTAGAATTTTATGATCTCCTTTAGTATGTTGTTGAAATTTAGCTCTCAATTCAGTAATAATAGCTTTGTCATAAAGCACCTGTTTGTATGAATCAACAGCTACATCAAAATGTTTTGCCAATTTTAACGATTGAATTTCATGCTCATTTCCTGCAAATAAACGGGAAGCCTTAACGGGTTTTCCTTTGTATTGCAAGAAACACAAACAGTCATTTTGCAATTCCTCAAAATTAAGCTTTTTATCATTAAAAGGGTTCATTGTAATCACCCAAGTTCCTGTTGATAACAACACGAAAGGATCTTCAAAATTGATAATATAAGGAATCAAAGCGGATGAACTATCGTGTAAACCAATTCCAACTGCAATATCATTTTCGATAATAACAGCATCTTCAGAACTATGAATTGGAGCTAACTTCTCGGTTATGTTTTGCTTTCTAATCCATTTGTGGTATTTCATTTTATTGAAATTCCAAAGATTAGTATGACATCCAATACTTGTAATATCAGTAAAACCTTCTTTAGTTAAAAGAAAACTCATGTATTGTGGCAAATGCAAACAGTATTTTACCTTATCAAAAACCTCAGGATTTTCTTTTTTCAAGCGGTAAATTTGCATTCCAGAATTTAAACTCCCTAAAACCGGAGAAGCCGTTTTTACTGCAAAAACTTCTTCTCCCTGGTATTTAGTATAAAATTTATTTTTAAGCTTTTCAGGATAAGGTCTTAGATAATTGTACAAAGGCGTTAAAGGATTTCCATCTTCGTCAATGTAAACAAAACTAGCACCATAAGTACTAAAATTTACTGCTTTTAGATTGAATTGAGTTTGCGATTTCATTTGTTCCCAACAACTCAAAAACCAATCTTTTAGTGCTACAATATCTTCGCATGGAAATCCATCTTCATCAACTGTTTCTTCAAGATTTACTGAGTTTTCCCAGACAATTTGATAACTTTCATTAAATAAAAAGGCTTTTTTATTCGTTTTTCCAATATCGAAAATGGCTACTGCATTCATTAATTATGTGTTATGAGTTAGGCGTTATGAGTTAGGGGTTATTAGATAAGGGTAATGAATTCTTAGTTTTGGGTTATGAAGTATATTATTTGCATGAATAGTTCAATGGCTATAGGCTAAAATCTTTTTTACTTCAAACAGTCAACTTTATAACCCATAACTCACAACTTATAATTAAACTACAATCCTGTTGCTACAGTTTTCAATCCTCTTTCTCCAATTAAAGCATCACGTACTGCTAATTCGCGGTATAATCCAACCGGGTTAAGAGCAGCACCTGAACGTAAACGAGCTTCAGCTACTAAGGCACGAACATCTGTACGGAAAGCGTTTTGTAAAATTTCCTGAGCTTTAACAACGTCATTTTCATTTTGAGCAATTTCTAATGCTTTTCTATCAACAGAAAGTGCCTGTGCATAAGCGATCATGATAGCCTCAACAGATTGTAATAAATCTTCCATTGGATCTTTTACGTTGTGAGAAGCATCGATCATCCAACCTAAGTCAGTTGCATGGTTCATTCCTCTAGCATCCATTCCTTCAACTAATTCGTTGAAGATTAAGAATAATTGGTAAGGTTTCAATGCACCTGCAGTTAAATCGTCATCTCCGTATTTAGAATCATTGAAGTGGAAACCTCCTAATTTATCTTCCATTAATAATAAAGAAACAATTTGCTCGATATTAGCATTTGGAAGGTGGTGCCCTAAATCAACTAAAGTTTTTGCTTTGTCTCCTAATTTTTTCACATAAGAATATGATTGTCCCCAGTCAGCAACTGTAGTAGAATAGAAATTAGGCTCAGCACATTTGTACTCTAAGAATAATTTCCAGTTAGAAGGCAATGCTTCGTAAATTTCTTGCAAACTCTCTAATGTATTTTCGTAAGCTTTACGGAAATTTAATTGTCCAGGAAAACAAGATCCATCAGCTAACCAAACTGTTAATGACTCCGAACCTAAGGCAACACCTTGTTGAATTACGTCAATATTGTGTTGAACCGCTTGTTTACGGATAGCTTTGTTTACATTTTGTAATGAACCAAATTTATAAGAGTACTCACTATTCGCTTGGTCTTGGAATGTATTAGAGTTAACAGCATCAAATTTCAAATTGTGTTGTGCTGCTAAAGCTTTAATAGCATTGTGATCTGTTGCTGTATCCCATGGAATGTGTAATGATATCGCTCCAGAAGCATTGTTTAAAGCGTGTAACAAACCTACATCTTCGATTTTTTCTTCTAATGAACGAGGCTCTCCACCACCTGGAAAACGTCCAAAACGAGTTCCTCCCGTTCCCAATGCCCAAGATGGGATTGCAATTTGGAAATCGATTAATTTTTTAATAATATTTTCTGTTTCAGCAATTTCAGAAGCAGAGAAAACTAATTTATTTTTATGAGAAGTAAAAAGCCCATCATTGTGAGCTGCAATTTTATTAGAATCTAATATCATGATAATTGTAAATTTTTAAGGTAAATAAAAAACTTCTTTGAGTGAAACACTCACTGGAGAATTGTCTGGATTTGCATCCATAATATCGCCCATATATTTCCACCATTTTTGCATAACAGCATGTTTAGGGAGTTCGTCTAATCGACTAGGATCTTCAATTTTTAAAACACCAAAAAGGGCATGTGTATCTTCATCTAAAAAAATAGAGTAATCTTCTACTCCTACACTTTTTAATAAATCGGCTAATTCTGGCCACAGTTCATCATGTCTTTTTTGGTATTCTTGAACCTGACCTTGATGCAACTGCATTTTAAATGCTACTTTTTTCATAAAAAAAATGGAATTATAAGGTTTACTTAAACAATTCAAAACCCTAAACTGTTATGGATATTTTTATATAAAGAAGTGATAAAAAATAAATGAAGAATAGACTGATTAAGAAAAATCTAACGTCCGAAATGAATCGGACGTTAGATAAATCAATCTAAAAACTAACATCTAAAAACTATCTGTAAAAGCCCATAGATACTCCACCGTCAACATTCAAAGCATTTCCTGTAGATTTTCCTAGCAAACCTCCAACAAAAGCAAAACATGCGTTAGCAATATCATCTGGCAATATAATTTCGTTTAATAAAGTACGTTTAGCGTAGTAAGCTGGCAATTCAGCAACTGTAATACCATACGCTTTTGCACGTCCTTCAGCCCATCCACCTGACCAAATATTTGAATCAGAGATTACAGCATCAGGGTTAACTGTGTTCACACGGATTTTATCCGCTCCTACTTCAGCAGCCATCAAACGTGTTAAATGCGCTTGAGCCGCTTTAGCAGATCCATAACCAGGGTTGTTTGGTCCTGCAACAACTGCATTTTTAGATACGATATTAACGATATCTCCACCAAAACCTTGTTTACGCATTACTTCGATTCCAGCTTTAGAAACAATAAATTGTCCTTTAACTAAGATATCGTATAATCTATCCCACTCTTCTAATGAATGCTCAGCAATAGATTTAGAAATACTAATTCCAGCGTTGTTTACAATAATATCAGCTCCACCAAATGCTAAACAAGCAGCATCCAAAGCTAGAGCAGTACTCTTTTCGTCTGTAACATTTAATAAAGTACTAGAAACAGCATCTTTACCAAAAGTTTTGATAAAATCAGCAGTTGCACCTTCTAAACGCTCTTCGTTGATATCGTTTATTACAACACAAGCACCTTCTTCAGCAAATTTCTTAGCGATAGCCTTACCAATTCCACCAGCAGAACCGGTAATTACAGCAATTCTTCCAGATAATGCTTTTGGTTTTGGCATACGTGACAATTTAGCTTCTTCTAACAACCAATATTCGATATCAAAAGCTTCCTGACGTGGCAATGAAGTATATTCTGAAACTGCTTCAGCACCTTTCATTACGTTTACAGCATTGGTATAATATTCCGATGCCAAACGAGCCATAGTTTTGTCTTTTGCAAAAGTAAACATACCAACTCCCGGGTATAAAATAACCACTGGGTTTGGATCACGCATTGCTGGTGAGTTTGATTTTTTACAAGTATTATAATACTCAGAGTACATTTGACGGTATGCTTCAAAAGCTGGAGCTAACTTCGCTTTGATAGCATCAACATCTGATAAATCTTCGTTTGGAGCCAATTCAATTACCAAAGGACTAATTTTAGTTCTCAAGAAGTGATCCGGACAAGAAGTTCCAAGAGGAGCTAATTTTTCTAAATCATTAGAGTTGATGAATTCTAAAACTCTGGCATCATCAGTATAGTGACCAATCATTTTACGTTCTGAAGAACAGAAACCTCTCAAGATTGGAGCCAATTTAGCAGCTTGTACTTTACGAGCTTCAACAGCTACACTTTCAATTTTTTGACCTCCAAAAACGGGACGCGTTTTTCCGTAGTTAGACTCTAAATACTCCGCACATTTTTCAATTACTTCAAGCGTATTGATATAACTTTCGTATGAAGTATCTCCCCAAGTAAACAAACCGTGAGAGCCTAACATTACTCCTTTTAGTTTTTTCCCTTTAGCAGCAGCTTCTTCAAGGCATGCACGCATTTGCAAACCTAAATCGAAACCTGGACGTTGCCATCCAACCCATCCAATCTCTCCGTTGAATAATTCTTCAGTAATTTTTGCACCATCTTTTGCAGCAGCAATTGCAATAGCAGCATCTGGGTGCAAGTGATCGATATGAGCAAATGGTAAGAAACCGTGTAAAGGTGTATCAATTGAAGGTGCTTTTGAAGCTAAATCAAAAATACAGTGGTTGAATAATTCCACCATTTCGTCTTCATGCTCAATTCCTCTGTATACATTTTCTAAGTTACGAAGTCTTTCTAAGTAAAGAGCAGCACAACCTGATTTTGTTAATGTTCCAATATCTCCACCAGAACCTTTAATCCACATTACCTCAGTTGCAGCTCCTGTCAAAGGATCTTTATCCGTAATTTTAACAGAAGTATTTCCTCCTCCGTAGTTCGTTAATCTTAAATCCGCTCCCAATAAATTAGAACGGTAAATAAATAGTGCTACTTCATCTCCTGCTAATTCAGCAGCTTTAGCCTCATCCCAAAGGTAACTTACGTGTTTAAAAGTCATTGTATTTGTATTTGACATTGTTTATTAAATTTAAATTGTTATTCTATTATTAAATATATTATAATGAATTCCCTATTCCTACTAGAACAATTGACAATAGCATCAAAGAAATACCAAAAAGGAATACGTTGAATGTCTTTTTAGACACTCCAGACCATTCTTTTAAGTAAAATCCCCAAAAATTAGCCGTCAAAATAATTGTAGCCATGTGTAAAATCCAAGAACTTGCACCATTACCTAACTTACTTTCTCCCATTCCATAGAAAAAGAATTGTAAAAACCATACTGTTCCTGCAAGACCAGCAAACAAAACATTCTTAGTAATTGGAGTACTTTTATTAGTATAATCTCCAAAAGTTTTATTTTTAAAATTAAGGTACATACACCAAAGGAAATTAGTAGTCATCCCTCCCCAAAGCAATACTACATAAGTAACATTGTTTTGAAACAAAAATTCGCCTTGATTAGGATGCACTGCCTTCCAAGCTTCATTGGCCACATCAGCCATTGGTTTTCCAGCTTCGATTCCGAAATTAAAGAAAGAGCTTAAAATCCCTGAAATCACAGCAATGATAAGACCTTTTATCAAATTAAAATCTTTATCCTTATTTTCATGACCTACAGCAAAATCTTTTTCTTTAAGCAAACCTGCTTTTCCTAAAAATACAATTCCTAAAATACAAACTAATACTCCTAGCAAAACCATTTGTCCTCCAGAACTAGCAGCCATTTCACTAAACGATTCTTTACCTTCTGTAGGATTGAAATTATAATAAATAGGTGGTACTAATGCTCCAAAAGCAGAACAAAATCCTAGGGTAATTGAATTTCCTAATGACATTCCTAAATAACGTACACCTAAACCGTAAGTCAATCCTCCAATTCCCCAAATCAATCCCATGGAATACGTAAAAGCTTTTATCGTTGGAGTTGCTGCGCTAATAATACCAGCAAAATCAGGAATGGTTAAATAGGCCGCAATTGGCGGTACAATCAACCAAGAGAAAAAACCTCCCACAATCCAATAGCTTTCCCAAGCCCAACCTTTAACCTTTTTAAAAGGCATGTAAAAACTTCCAGAGGCGAAACCTCCTATTGAGTGAAAAAGAAGACCGAAAATTGATTCCATAAAATGATTTTAAGTTAAAGGTTAATTAAATAGAAATGTAAAATAAAAAAAAACAAAAATTAAAACTGTCCTGTACAATCCTTGTATTGGTCATATTTATAAGTATTTTAATTATTTACGACAGATTTTGTACTAATTGATAGGGAAAAATAAAATTTATCGCACAAAAAACAGCCAAAAATATCTATCTTAAAACTTTTAAATAACACTAAATAATAGCTATAATTGAATGTCGTTTTAATAAATCCGTAATTTCATTGACACAGATTTCACAAATTAGCACAGATTAATTTGTCCTCTTTCCATAGAAATCTTTTTGATCCTTCTAATCTATGGCTAAAACGTTTTTTTAATAATTTAGGAAAATACACTTCTTGCCATTTACATAATTGTCCGCGAAGCAGAATAAATACATAAACAGATACTGACCTGTCTGCCGACAGGCTGGTGACACTGTTGAGACCGATAAAAAGAGTTTTTTATAGCTTTTGTAAATCACATTCGGGAAAAATCCATTACAATCTGTTTTCCTGTGTCCCATTCTCAACGATTGGTATAAAAAAGGGATAGCTATATAATACTACAAAGATCCCCTAAGGATTAATTTAAAAGGATTTTCAAAATGGGTTTTGGCATTTTTCAACACTAAATTAGCTGCTGTAATTCCCATCGTTTTAAAATCGGTTGAAATGGTAGTTAATCCATTCATGATATAATTTTTAAGCGGAGTTTCATTATAAGAAATCAAACCTACCTGCTTTCCTACGGTTAGATTTAAGCTTATAATTTTGTCTAAAATTTTAACCAAATCTTCTTCCATCAAATTAATATATACTTCTCCTTCGCTTACTTTTTCATCATCAAGATTGTTGACTATTTTAAAATTAAACGCATAATTGTAGCAAAAATTCTCAAACCCTTTTACAATTTCTTTTGGAAAATAACTATTAACTGGAAAAATCAATTTTAAAGTATGGTATTTACTCAAGGGTTCTAAAGCCTCCGTTAAAGCATTGTAAATATCCTGCTCAAAATTTTCATAAACGGCAGCATAATCTCCTGTAATACCTTTTATTTTTTTTCCCACTAGAACCAATTTATCTTTAGGAAGTTCTTCTATCAACAACTGATACCCATCTGATTTTTCAATAAAATGGGGAATAATTACATAATGAGTATAATCAGTTTTTTGTTGATTTAATAGCTTTTTAAACAAAGCGTAGTCGTTATTGTAGATATAAAAATCAATCGCTGCTTTGTCTCCCAGTGTTTCCACAAAGGCATCATAAATTATTTTTTTGTGTGCACTTAGTTTATTGAACATCAAAAATATTTTGATATCCTGCGACACATCAGTATTAGCAATAAAATAGCCTTTGCCATGAAAAGCTTCTAGAATCCCCATTTTTCGAAGAATATTATATCCTTTTTCTATGGTAACTCTCGATATTTCATATTGAAAACTAAGTTCGTTTATAGAAGGCATGGCATCTCCTTTCTTCAAAACTCCTTTCTTAATGGCATTTAATATCGCATTCACCAACTGCCGGTATTTTGGCGTAGCCGAAAATTCATCAATAGTAAGGCTAGCTATTTTTGAAGTTTTTTTCATTTTTTGTGCTGAAATTATAATTAAACAAATCTAATACTTTGATTATAGAATTATTCATATAATCAAATCAAAACATAGATTTTTAAATAAAAACACTATTTTCTACCTTCCTAAAATTCATAGAAATTTTGTTTTTAACACCCCTGTTTATTTACCTATCTTTCTTAACTCTAAATTCAAAATTATCAAATCCCAACAGACCCTCTCCACTCACACTTTCAATATTCCCTAAAAACAAGGAATTAATATCAGAGCAATAAAATTCTATATTAGCTTCACCATTAGTATCTGTTATAATATCGGGTTTCCAGAATAAAGTATTGCGATAATCTGGAGTGGAATCAGTTATTGTCACTTCATCATACATTGCTTCATAAAATACTTTTTTGCCATAATATCCTTCAATCATGGCAATATTAAACATTTCTAAAAGTTGCGTTTCCGTTAGCTTAGGATAATGATAAGTAATTTCATTACAATGTCCACATATAAAACAACCTCCACATGGACCACTACCTTTAAGCCATTTACAACCATCACATGTTGTGTATTTCTCCCCTTCAATTGGTCTTTTACGATCCCCTGGACAACCTTGATGAAGTTCACAGTTTAAAATGTTTTCATGACATAAAAAATCAGCTGTAGGATTTTGTGCTTTATACAAACTATCTAATTTCCCAATATACTTGTCTCTAAATAGTATTCCTTTCTTTTTAGAGATAATTGTAACTTCTTTTAATTTGTTGATGGATTCCCGTCCTATAAAAGGAGAAACCACTTTAGTATTACTTTTTTCTATCTCCGCCAAAGGATATAGTAAAGTTTTAGTAATGCGCTTATTATCAATAGTTTCAAACGAAAATTCTTTGATGTTCATAGTATATTTTGGCTTTGGCGGAGTCATTAATTTGATATAGGTATAACCTCCTTCTCCTTTTTTCAAATCATTGGGAATAATAGTAAAAACACCCGTTGTATCAGTCAGCATAAAATCACTTCCTTTGCTTTCGTCAGCTGAAAAAACTGTAATTCCTTTTTCCTTAATGACTGTTGTTACTTTTTTATCAGGATTTTGTAAACGAACTTTTCCTTTGATTTCTTCCAAAATAATCGGTTTGAAAGCAGTTCCTAACTCTTTTAAATTAGCTTCATTCCAAACATAGGAGCGCCATCCTTGAGTTAGCATCAATAAATCTAATGCTTGATTGCGATTTTTATTTTGTTCATTAAAATAATAAACAGGATTGTAGATGTTCCCTTTTAATTGAGTGGATAGTAAATAGTGTGTTTGTATGTTTTTTACGTCTTGCTTGTTTTGATAAATTCCGTCATAGATGCTTAATCCCAAATGCGCTACAATGGGATGTCCGTTTTGGTCGGTTACTTTTATTTTTAACTTGGCTTTTTCCCTAGTGGTGTAACTGCTTTTGTCCAATTCAGTTTGAATCGTTAATTGCTGTTCCTGATTTACATACACCAATCGCTCGGCAATTGGCAACGCATTTTCATTAAACAAAGTGACTTCGGCAATACCTTGAGGCACTTCTTTTAATGGAATTTTAATTGTCAATTCTTTTTTTAAAAGTCCTGTTGCAATACTATACACAATACCTCGTATTTGTAATCGCAGATATACTCTTTCTTCCTTAAGTCCGTCACTTTGTGTAATTTTAAAAGTCAATATTTCTTTAGTGTTGCTTAGCAAGCGTAATACTTTACCACTGGAAGCTACAGGGGCAATAGCATAAATTTTATCTGATGTTGGTTCACTAAGTTGAATGTGGTATTTTTTGCTGTTATCGGGAGTAAAAGTAAGTAATCCCATACCTGCATGACTGCTTTTAAAATGAATCAAAGGAGTAGTATTTTCAAATAAAGTACCTGAAACAGTTACAGGCAATCCTTTTGAATTTACCGCTTTAAAAGCTAAATTACTATTGATTCCTGAAACAAGTTGACCACCTTCGGGGAAACTTGTGAAATGGATAATACTATCTTTTTCAACAGAAACTACAGTCGGATTTTGATTAATCGTTTGTACAACTTTTATTTTTTTTAGTGCATAAAATTCTCTAGGCTCTTTAGTAAAGGAATAAGAACTGTAGGCTGATAAAGTATAGTTTCCTTCTATCAGTGTACTCTCTAAAAAAAGATGTCCGTTTACAAAACCATTTTCAATCTCGTATTTTTTTTGCCATACCACTTTATCACTTGCATCTTCTACTAACTGAACAAATAGTGTCTTACTTCGATTAGAAGGAATAAAACTTTGCGCATCTAATACATAGCCTTTAAACCAAAGGTCTTCCTCAGTTTCATAAATACTTTTGTTGGTTTGTAAGTACACTAAATCAGCAGCATTGTTTTTGGAAACACTATGTATTTGCTCAGCTAATTGGTCTGTAACGACACTATTATTTTGAGCACCGATAGGGAGTATCAATATCCACGACAAAAGAAATAAATGTAAAAATTTCAAAAAAAAGCATTTTATTTTTCTCATTCTTTTTCAATGTTTATTTACCTATCTTTCTTAACTCTAAATTCAAAATTATCAAATCCCAACAGACCCTCTCCACTCACTCCCTCAATTATTCCTGTAAAATTAGTATTGATATCAGAACAATAAAAATCTACACTAGCTTCACCATTAGTATCTGTTATAATATTGGGTTTCCAAAAAAGGGTATTTCTATAATCAGGCAACGGATCAGTTATGGTTACTTCATCATATACCGCTTGATAAAACTCTCGTTTACCATAGTATCCTTTCATCATTTTTAGATTAAATTTTCTTAGCAGTTCTGCTTCTGTTAAATTTTGATTTGAATCTTTATAAATAATCTCTCTGGTTCCATAATAAGCTTGTTGAGGGTAATCTGTTCCCAATATCTCTTTGTTTTTACCGAGTAAGACAACGACCATCTCTCCATCTTTTGGAGTTCTCGTATTACCATCATGGTGATTTCTCATAAAACAATTCAGAATAGGACGTTTAGGACCTCCTGCCAGACATACAAAATCCATATTACCACTATCCAATCTTGCTAAACTATCCAGAGTACCTAAGTATTTATCTCTAAAAACCTTTTTTTTATTAGATGTAATAACAACTTCGTCTAATTTTTGAATATCATTGAGTCGCATCCATGTTTCTCGCATATTATCAACAGCTTTATCTTGTAATTTTGATAACGGATAGTTTATAGTTACTTCCTTTCTAGCAGAATTGATGTTTGCAAAAGGATTATCTTTAATGTTGATTACATGCTTAGGTTTTTCTGCTGCCATCGGTTTTAGATATAAATATCCTCTTTCACCTATTTTTAAATGAGTGGAATTAATACTAAATACTCCATTAGAATCAGTAGTGAAAATATCTTTTTCTTTTAAAGGATCGGCTGTAAAAACCATTACAACTTTTGATGTTAGTTCGACTGTTTTTTTATTTGGATTCTCTAATCCTAGAAGTCCTACAATACTATCTGATAGAAATGTTTGAAAATGTGCATTGCGTTCTGTTAAATTGTGTTCATTCCAAACATATCGCCTCCAACCTTGGGTAAGTAACAATAAGTCGAGTGCTTGATGTCTGTCAGTATTTTTTTCATTAAAATAATAGCCAGGATCATAAATAGTACCATTTAGCGCTGTAGAAAGATAATAATGAGTTAGGATATTTTTTGAATCCAACTTATTTTGATACAATTGATCAAATACACCCAGACCTAAATGAGCAACAACTGGTTGATTTTTTTGGTCAGTTACCTTAATCTTTAAGCTAACTTTTTCTCTTATTTGATAATCGCTTTTATCAACTATTGCTAATACATTTAACTTTTTTTGTTGATTAACATAAATTAAACGTTCTGCTATGGGTTCTATATTTCCATTAAAAAGGGTGACTTCGGCAATGCCCTGAGGAACATCTTTTAAAGGGATTTTAACAGTTAATTTTTCATCTAAAACCCCCATTGCTATACTATACACTATACCTCTGGATTGTAATCTCAAATAAATATTCTCTTTGTTAATGCTTTTAGTTTTTACTACTTTAAAAGTTGCAAAGTCGTTGTCATTGCTTACTAATTGCAGTACTGTACCCTGAGGATGAATTTGTGGTAATTGATGTTTAACGTTTTTATAATCTGTAAGCTCTATATGGTATTTATGATTGGAATTGGGTTTAAAGATAAGACTACCCATTCCAGCATGCGTACTTTTAAAGTCTAATATGGGTATATCATTTTCATACAGCTTCCCAGTAATAGTTACAGGCAATCCTTTTGCGTTTAAAGCCTTAAAAGCGATTCTATTTTGAATACCCGAAACCATATTTCCTCCTTCAGTAAAGACTTCAAAACTCGCAATGTCCTCTTTTTTAGCAGTTGGAATAACTACCTTAGTGTTATCATCTATATTTTTTAAAATCTGTAATTTACGTAGGGCATTAAAGTTTTTGATTCCTTTATAAAAAGAAGTAGCACTATAGGCTGCTAATGTATAGGAACCCGATTTTAAAGAATCATTCAGATATAGATGACCATCAACAAAACCATTTTCAATCTCGTACTTTTCTTCCCATACCACTTTATCACTTTCATCTTCTATTAACTGAACAAATAATATTTTACTTCGATTAGAAGGAATTAAACTTTGCGCATCTAATACATAGCCCTTAAACCAAAGATCTTCTTTGGTTTCATAAATGCCTTTACTGGTTTGAAGATAAACGTTATCTAAGTTCTGATTTCGGGTTAATACTTGGACTTTTTCTGCTATAGCATCAGCAATACCTTCACTAGTTTGCGAGTAAGTTACAGCTGTAAACAGACAGAACAGTAATTGAATAAACCTTAATACTATTTTTGAAACAGAATGTTTTGATTGCATCTTTAACTATTTTAAATAAATTAAAATTATTTTATATAAAGATTTAGCTTACAATATAGATAAAATTCTTTAATACTAATCATAATCATCAATACTTTCTTTGCAACCATTCTTCTGGTACTGGAATAATACAAATATTCATACTCCGATTATCTTCACTCAACATAGCCGACTGTATTTGAATTTTAGTTCCATCAGGACTCATCGTAGGATGTGGATGATCTGATGCCGTTTGTTTATGACCTGTAGAAAGCAACATCATTTCATTGGTATGGCGATCAATCAGGTAAATGCTACGTGAAAAATCATCACCTACCGCCCAGCGACCATCGGGAGAACCGCTAACATGCCATAAACCACTGCCAGAATCTGTTTGACCTGCTATTTTCATTTCTCTTGTTCTTAAATTAACTATAGCTAATCCCGTGGGTTTTTCTCTAGTTCCCGAAACTCCCCAAGCCGCTTCCTGACCCGGATTTGCTCCGCTTACCGCCGTTCCTGTAGTATCTTGACTCTGAATTTTTCGATGCCCCATAATAGCCATTGCCACTTCGTCTTTACTAATTACCGCTTCATGGGTTACCCATTCGTATTCTGATTCTGGATATAAAGGTCGAAGTCCTGTTCCGTCACTTAGTACTGTCCAGGTTCGTTGCGGTGATTTCCCTCCTGTTTCCCAACAAAAAACAATTTCGCCCGCAACCCAAGGATTCGTTTGGATGTGTCCAATTTGAAAAGGAACTGATATTACATATTTAATTGCTCCAGTATGTACATTCATCGCTGCAATTCCGGATGGTCCTGCTCCCATTTTTCTGGGACCATAATTTTCTTCCAGTTTGGTACCAGAAGGCAAATATTTAGCTGCATATTCTTTTCCTACTCGAAAATAAGCCCAATTTTCATCACCGTCCAAAGCCAAGTCGCCACCAGCTCCCATTTCGGGTTGAGTAAGACCACAAACTCGCTGATAATAATCGGCTTTTTTAAGTTTTCCAATTTTACTATCAGCGAATAATTTTGCCAAATCTACTTCTACAATCTGCATTGAAACAGACTCACGTTTTCTATTTTTTAATTTATCATTTTGCTTAGCAATACTATCCTGTGGTTTTCGCATAAAATAAAGTTTCATACTGTTTCGAGCTACATTTAGCATTCCCACATAACCGCCTTCAGTGACCTGAACCATTTCACCCGTTTTTTCATGTACAGCCATGGCTTCTCCTTCTACTCTATTCGAACGAAAAATAAGCCATTCGCCATCAGAAGTCCACTGATTGTGTGTCTGATAAATTTTATTATCACCCATTGCTGTACTTGTCAAAAAAGTTAACATTGTACCCGTTACAGGATCTTTAACCACTTTTCGTTCTGAAGGAAAGCGTTTGCCAATCTGAGCATTTGTACTTTGTATTAAAAGTAGAAAGCTAACCAAAACGATACTATTAAAAAACTGTTTCATATTTTATTTTTTTTAATTCAGAACCTATTTAAAATTCATCAAAATTAATTTCCCCAACCCTAAAAGGTACAATTTTGATGAATTTTAAAGAAATTTTTCACCCTTTAGGGTTGGGGAAAAGAAAATTTATTTTTGTGATTTTAAACAGAATCTAATAACTCTTTGACTGTATTTTTTTATCATCCTTATCTCTTAAGGGTGCGCTATCTTTTATCGATAATTCGCTCACATCTTTCATTACTAGCGTTCTGGAATCGGCTCCTTTAGCGGTAGTTACATTTCGTAGTTTTATTCCTTTTACATCCGTTAATATCATAGCTGGACGGGTTTCATTGCCTATCAAATGAAGATTAACATTACTCAATTCTATATTTTTTACATGACGAATGAAAAAGCCATAAGCAGGAATTATTCCGAATTTTTGCGGTTCTGGATAATCCTTTTCATATTCTGGAACTTCTTGTTGGATAGTTTTTTTTGAAATTGAATCCAATGGACGATACCAAATGCTAATATTACTTAATCGAATATCTTCAATATCATGCCCAGGAATCCCACTGATGAGTGAAGCAAAACGAGAATCGGCATTGTATACATTGATGTTACTGATATTAATACGTCGCAAAGCACCAACTGCAGTACCTTCTGGCGCACGCATTCGACCTCCAAGACGTAAAAAAATAGGCGAATTAATGATGTCCCGCATTGTAATATTAGTGATAGTCACATCTTCTAATAAACCACCATCAACAGTTTCGAGTGCTAATCCGCGACAATATTCAAAAACACAATTACTGATTGTAATGTTTTTAAAACCACCATTCGATTCTGTTCCAAATTTTATCCTTCCTGTAGGTCCTTCTTTATCAGGCACCAAATGAGCTTCATTACGCAAGTAAGTTCCGTTGTAAAAAGTACCTCGATCAAAACCACTAACACTGCAATTGGTAATAGTTACATTTTCGGTTGGTCGGGCATAACCCAGCGCAAAGGAACTTTTAAGACAAATAGCATCATCCCATGGCGAATTAACGGTACAATTTGAAATTCGAACATTTTTGCAACAGTCGATATCCATTCCATCACGATTAGTATCAATTTTCAAATTATCAATAGTTAAATTGTCTACTCCAGTTGCTAATATTCCAAAATGTCCACCGTATAATATAGTGAAATCTTTTAGCGTTACATTACGACAAAGCTTCAAAGCAATGGCTTTATTTCCAATGGGAGCTCGATAAGGACCGCTTCTGGACAATCCTTTTCCATGAATTATTCCTGGACCAAGAATAGAAATATCCTCTAAATTTTCGCCCCAGATTAGGCTGTTTTGCCAATGGCTATGCCCAAAATCCTGAAAAGTATCATTAATCGCAGTTTCGGGAGCATCATAACCCATTTTATCAGAAGGCGTTGCTGCCAAAATAGTAGCACCCTGATCTAAATAAAGTGAAATATGACTTTTCAATCGGATAGAAAAACTAAGATAAGTTCCCGCTGGAAAATAAACTGTACCACCACCTGCCTTGGCAGCCGCTTCAATAGTATTATTGATGGCCTGTGTGTCTAGTGTACTACTATCTCCTTTAGCACCAAAAGTCTTTACGTTGAAAACGGTATCTGGTGCAGCCTGAATGGTATTTAATCCTAAAAACAAAAAACACCAGCAAAGTGTATGCTGAAATAAAAATGACTTAAAAAAACCAATATATTTTTTCATCTAATGAATATAAATTGAAGTAATGGACTAGCAATTTACAAATAGAGAACGAACACTTCATCCTGTAGCATCCTGCATTTTAAAATTCAAAAATCAAAAACACAAAAAAAACCAGTAAACATCATTGTTTACTGGTTTTGAATTCTATTGGAAAAACTAAATTTTTAAAATTTCACCAACTTCTTTTCTCCATTTGCTAAAGACACATCTACTGTATTTTCTTTCGAAGAAAAACCAATCTTTTTAACTGCTAACAATTCTTTATTACTCCATTTCTCTCCTGATTTTTTCCACAACATTAATGTAGCATAAACAGTGGATTGTTCTTTTTGAGGAACATAATTATTCGAAAGATTAATAACAGAACTTTCTTTGGCTTCAGGATGCAAACCTTTAGCCTGAACTACTTCTGATTTATCCCAACCTAAAAGCGGAATCATTGCTAATTGGTATTTTCCGTTATCAACAATCGTTACTTCGTGGTTTTTTATTTTTCGAACAGTAGTTTTAATTTCACCATCTAATTTTGGTAAGGCATAATGTCCCAATCGCATTTCAAATGCTGTTGCACTATTATTCTTGTCTACTCTTAAAATTCCGTTTGCCAAAGGAATATCAGCCAAATTAAATTTCACATTCGCATCGGTTTCTAAAACTACATCTCGGTAATAAATTCCGTCTTCAAATTTTTTGAAAGTATACAATCGAAAGGCTTCCCATTTATCCGATTTATTTTTGATGACGTAATTCATAGCTACTTCGCCATTTTCGCCATCTGCTTGCCAAGGAAAAGCACTGTTATACGATAATCGATTGTAATTTTCTGTCGATCTGAATTTTTGCCAATCGTCTTTTACTTTGGCATTACACCAGGCTCTCACTTCCGAAGCGCCAATATTAGGATAATCAGTAATTAGAATTTCAGAAACGCCCTGGTATTTATTGTAAACCTTATTTTTCTTGAATTGGGTTTCCCAAGCACCATTATTTTCTTTGGCAGTCCAAAACGGGCTATCATCAGGAACTAATAACCCAAAAAAGATTTTTCCCATCCAATACACACTTCCACGACAACTATAAACTTGCACCGCAGGTTCGAAAGGGCCATAAACGCCAAGCGTAGGAACATTATCTTTCATAAAATCAGGATGAGTGAAAAATTGCTTAATCACTCCCGAAGCGATTCTTCGCATCCATCCATAATTAATTGATGAATCATTTTGAAAACCCATCAGTGGAAACGGAACAACTGCTCCCACTCTATAACTCATGCTTCTGCCCCACACAATCATATCGCCATTTTGACTAAATAAATACGGGTAATTATTATTTAAATCGGCAAAGTTCTTTTCAAACTTTGCAGCATATTCTGGATAATATTTTTTTCCAAAATATTCTGACCACATCATCCCATACATCTGAAAAGCCCACATACTGTAATAATCATAAGCAGGACTGTCATTATACCAGCCATTCCCTCTGTAATCTTTTAGCGATTTATCTAAATATTCGACCAATAATTTTTCATTCACCGCGTATCCTTTATCCTTAAAGAAACTCAATACAAAAATGTTGAAGAATTTCCAGTTCGAATCTACTGTTGGTCCATCCCCATAGCTTAACATACTTTTTGCCAAAGCATCTTTTTGTTCCTGAGTTAAAGGATCCCACAACACCTCAGGATTCACTAATAACGAAATGGACAAAGCGCCAAATTCAACCAAATTCTGACTTGCCCCACCATTTTTAGAACGGGGAACAATATAAGAAGTACTTTTAGGATTGGTTAATTGGGTGATTTGGTATCTGTAATAATCTGCAACGTTGATATTATTGATAACCAAAGAAGGATTTTCTTTTAAAAGCGGAGCAGCCACAAATAAAGTTCTACACAAACCTTCCAGTTTTTCGGTCGGTACTCTGGACTCGTCCTGAGGATAACTTTTTCCTTCTTGTTTGGGGAATTTCATTGGATCATCAAGAGAATGGATGTAACCAAAAGCGCCTTCCAAAAGATACATGGCGGCATCTTTCCAATGTTGTTTGGTCATTCCTGTTTCAGTACTTAGTTTAAAATCAGGATTTTTAATTTCGAAAACCGAATTACTATTTGTTTTTTCAAGTACTTTTTTATTTTCTGATTGTTGCGCCCAAGCGGGTAAACCCAACAGTAATAACAGAACTAGGAATTGGTGGTTTTTCATAATGATTATAAAATTTAAATGTTCTTTCTAAAAGAATATTTATGTTGTGTACAACCCATTAGTGCAACAAACTTAATATTTATGTACACATGGACAGGTCGCTCCTCTGGAGCTTCTTTTTGACAATACTCTTTTTCTATAAACAGAACGTCCCGATGGGACTAAAAACAGCTCCGTTAGGAGCGAAATGTTTGTAGAAAAAATTTTTTTTTTAATAAAGCTCCAGAGGAGCGGGCTATTAATTATTCATCAAATTTAATTGGACAACAATAAATAAATATTTTAAAAATGGTAATTGGTTATAGTTGTTACCAAAGATAAAAAGTCAATCCAATAAATGGAACTACACCCTACCAGTTTGTTGATTCTATAAAAAAAAGGAAAGTCACTTTATTAAATAGTGCTTTCCTTTTTAAGGGCAAAAAATTTATTTTTAATTCTTCTTCAGAGGATGAATCCCTGCATGCGTAGGAACAACTTGTTTGATAGTTCCATCAGCATTGAATTCTAATTTATCAATAGCCACTTCACGGTGAAAACCAGCTGCATCTCCCATACTAATTCCGGTAGGATATGAAAAACGGTGATACACAATATACCATTCGTCTTTTTTAGGTACTTTGACAACTGAATTGTGTCCTGTTGCATAAATTCCTTCTTGCTTGTTTCCCTGAATGACAATATTATCCTTTGGCATTTCAATTGGTCCCAATGGCGAATTTGAAATACCATATCTCACTTTGTAATTTGGACTTCTGGTATCGTCTTCACTCCACATAAAGTAATATTTATCATTTCGATAAAATACATAAGTTCCTTCACGATAACTATCATTTACGGCAATGACCTTTGTAGTTCCTGGTTTTAACGAAACCATATCAGGATTTAACTCAGCCACTCCCATATACATGTTTCCCCAATACAAATAACTTTTACCCGTTTTTGGATCTGTAAAAACGTCCGGGTCAATTTCCTGACCGTCTTTAATCCCTTCAGGTCTGGTGCTTACCAATGCTTTTCCACTATCTTTAAAAGGACCTGTAGGATTGTCTGAAACCGCTACTCCTACTTTTTGTGCTCCTGTATAATAATAGAAATACTGGTATTTTCCTTTTATTTTTTTCTCTACAATACAAGGTGCCCAAGCGTTTCTTCCCGCCCAAGAGACATCTTTTTTAAGATCTAAAATAACTCCTTCTGGTTTCCAATCTACTAGATTATCTGACGAAAAAGCTTTAAAATAATATCCGCCCCAGCCATCAAATCCATCACTGGTTGGATAAATATAATATTTTCCTGTTTTCTCAGCATACAAAACTTCAGGATCAGCATGATAGCCTTCAAGAGCAGGATTATTATTTATTTGAGGATAAGCTGCTGGTTTTCCCCATTTAGCAATCAATCCTTTCAATTCAGAACGTGTAATGGGCAAAATCGTGCCGTGACGCGGATGAAAATCCATTGCAATATCATTATCAATTACTGTAAAGTGTTCTAAATCTTTGGTTTTAGTAAACTGATATTTTCCTTTCATGTACATATCATACATGAGAATATATTCGTCAGTATGATTCAATTTGAAAACACTTGCTCCCTCAACAGCTTCTTTAGTTTGTTGTAAATAATTGTCATTTTCTGTCCAATTCCCAGAGGTCAAATCAGTTGTGGTAGCCACTTTAATTCCTGGAGTTTTGGTTTCAGTTTTGTAAAAAAGATGATAAACACCGTCTTTTTCGATAATATCACCATCAATACAAGCATTTTTTGCCTTTGGAACAAACAACACTTTTGGCTCCGATTCTAAAGCTGTAAAATCCTTATTGGCATAAGCATAATAAATAATATCAGGACCACCAGCGTGTTGCATACTGAAATAAATCATGTATTTACCCGCTTTGGCATCATAGATAGTTTGCGGAGCCCAAACACGTTTTAAGTTTTCGTTTCCGGGAAAAGTGTTTTGGATATTGACTACGTTGCTTTTCCAGTTGACCAAATCGGTGCTTTTTAGTAATACCATCGCACGATTAGAATCCCAACCTTTAGAGGAAGTCATATCAGTCAAAACCATATAAAATGTTTTGCCGTCGTCTCCTCTTAAAATATGGGGATCACGAACGCCACCAGTTGAACTAATTAATTTACTGTCAATAACGGGTTTGTTATCGTTTAAATGATAATAATGGTAGCCATCAGCGCTAATTGCATAACGCACTGCTTCCTCTTCGACTGCATTTCCTGTAAAATAAACAAACAGGTAAGCGGTCAAATCTTTTTCGGCAATAACTGGCGGAACACCTTTTTTATTTTGAGCTTTTGAAAAACTAGTTACTACTAAAAATAGAATTAAACTGAATTGTATTTTGCGCATTATTTTTTTGAATTTAATTTATATAAAACGGAAGCATGTTTTTTTACTTAAACAACAACTTCACCTTTAATCGGACTGCAAATTTCAATCCTATTTTATGAATTTACTCCGATAATGGTTTAAAAACTTTTGCATTTCACGTATGGAAATCTATTCAATACTCGAAAATATCTTCCGTATTAAACCATTACATAACTTGGATTTTATAATTGTAGCCTCCAGATTTATCCTACTCTACAAGCTACTTAATATCTACTACAATGTGTTCCCAACCCGATTTTTTTAAAGAAATTTATGGTAGAAAAGCCGCTTATTTTACATTGATAGTAACTTCCACTGCTTTTAACCATGGACTTGAAAACTGAACTTTAATCGGTTCGTTCGTTCCATTTGCCTGAATATAAGCTAAAATACGTCCGTGGAAAACACGTTGAACATTATCTGTATAATCAGTCATATCCGAATTATTTCCCGCTTCTAATCCTAATAAATTGGCTGAACCACTTAGAATTTTACAAGTAATTTCGTTATCAGCAATTTGTACTGGAATTCCGTTTTCGTCTACAATTTGCAACATAATTTCGGCAACTCCTTTGTCTTTGTTGATAACTGCATCTGCATTTTTAACAACAATAGCATGTGGCTGTTTTGAAGAAGTAATAGCATAACGACTCACTTCTTTATTATTCTTATCCAATCCTACAGCCTCTAGTTTTCCAGATTGAAACGGAATATCCCATGAAATAATTCCGGTTTCCTGATCGTAATCTTTTACTTCACCCACTACTTTTCCGTCTAATTCCAGACGTGCTTTGGCAGCATTGGTATAACAAACTACTTTAATGGTTTGGTTTTCGTTGTAATTCCATAAAGACCAAGCGTCCATTGAAAGATCTTTACGGTTTGAATTTCTCGAAAGATAAGTTCCAATATAAATCATTGGTGTATCTGACCAAAGCGATTGACGGAAGTAACCTCTAGGCTTAATATTTCCAGCAAAATCAACTAATCCTGAATAGAATCCTCTTGATGGCCATCTTCCTGATTCGCCTAAATAATCAATCCCAGTCCATAAGAATTGCCCAAAAATATGCTCGTTATTTTTAACCGCTAACCAGGCTTCATAATCATGACGGTTTTCACTACCAAAAATTACTCGTTTAGGATATTTTTTATGATCGGACTGGTATTTACTTTCAGTGTAATTGTATCCTGTAATATCCAAAGCTCCAGGATATTCGGTTTCATTAGACATTGCTACTCCAGCTAAACCAGCAGTTGTAGGACGCGATTTGTCGTATTTTTTAACTGCAGCAACTAGACGTTTTGCAATTGCTCCCAAACGCATCGCATCTGGAGCATCTTTTTTATAACCTCCGTAAGCTGCTTGTGAGAATCCTGAATCTCCTCCACCATCTAAAACGGGATGAGAATACGGATCATTTGGATAATCTACCTCGTTACCAATGCTCCAAGCAAAAACAGAAAGGTGATTTCTATCACGACGTACAAAATCTTCCAAATCTTTCTCAGCCCAATCCGCAAAAATGTCAAATGAACCTTCAAATCCTGGTGTCCCAACATTCCAGCCTTCTAACCATTTGCGTTTTGGGAATTCCCATTCGTCATAAGCTTCGTTTAAAACTAATAGACCTAACTGATCACAAAGCTCATAAAAATGGGGTGCTTGTGGATTATGACTTGTACGTATCGCGTTTACTCCTATTTCTTTCAATGTTTTCAATCTGCCTTCCCAAACTTCACGAGGAACTGCTGAACCTAAAACTCCCGCATCATGGTGTAAACAAACTCCTTTTATTTTCATCCAATTGCCATTTAAAGTAAATCCTTTATTAGCATCAAAAGTAAAATTTCTAAAACCTGTTTGCGTTGTAGAATGATCAATTACTTGTCCGTCTTTTAACACGGTGGTTTTTAATTGGTACAAATTCGGATGTTGCAAATCCCATAATTTCGGATTATTTACTTCTATTTTTGTTGCAATTTTACCCGATTGATTGGCTGCAATAGCTACTTTATTAGTGCTCTTTGCAACTGTTTTACCATCGTTTGCAATCAATTCGTTTACCACAGTTACCGTGCTTTTTTCTGCCGAACCATTTTCTACACCCACTTCAACATTCAACGTTCCTGTTTTTTTGTTCACTTCTGGGTACGCATAAACGCCCCATTGCTCAATATGTACTGGATTAGCATAAACTACCCAAACATCTCTGTAAATTCCTGAACCGGTATACCAACGAGAATCGGCACTTTTGCTGTGATCTACACGAACTGAGATCGTGTTTTCAGCTCCGTATTTAATATAAGGAGTAGCATCATAAGCAAATGAAATGTAACCATTAGGACGTTTTCCTAAAGAATGTCCGTTGATAAAAACTTCACTTCTGTTATAAACGCCTTCAAAATACAAGTATACTTTTTGACCTTTTTTTGCTGATGGAATATCCATCGTTTTTCTATACCAAGCAATTCCTCCTGGTAAAAATCCTGTAGCACTGGCTAAAGTAGGACTCAATTGTCCTTTGATACTCCAATCATGAGGAAGCGAAACAGCTTGCCATTTGCTGTCATCATAACTTGCTTTTTGGAAATCCTGATTGTCTTGTAGAATAAACTTCCATTGGTTATTAATTTTTTGGGAATCTCCAAATGCAATCTGACTAAAAACAGATACATAAGAAAGCATAAGAAATGCCAGTGCAATTTTTTTTGTTGTTAACATAAATTGTATTTTTTATAAATAAGTGGGCTATCTAATTCAGAAATTCCATAAAGACAGCCATTTATAGAAGCAAAGAAATGATTAAATAACTATAACTAAGAGGGGTAAATTCGCAAATAATGAGGTTAAATTCGTAAAAAAAGCCTGTTTGATAAAAAAGACTCATATAATTTCGTAATACATAAACAATCATTCTTTTTAACCTAGAATGACATGTTCATTACTATTTCAAAATTAATGTAAAACAAAACAACTATTTAATAATATTCAAATCTTTGTTAAATGAATCTTTGTATTTTTTAACATATAAGGAAGGAGTCATCCCAAATAGTTTTACAAATTGTTGCCTGAAATATTTTTGATCTTCAAATCCTACTTCGGCACTAGCCTGAGCAATATTCATGTTTTCGGTAAGTAATAACATGGCAGCTCTTCTTAAACGAATGGAACGCATAAAAGCATTTAAAGTTTCTCCAGAAATGATCTTTATCTTTTTATACAGACTACTGTGACTCATTCCCATTTCGAAAGCAAAATTCTTAATCGAAAAATCCCGATTTCCCAGATTTGCTTCAATAATATCAATACATCTTTTTAAGAAATCCTGATATTCCGTTGGGACTTTTTGTGCGTTTTCTTTTAAGGTAATACTGTCTAAGAAGTATTTTCTCAAATTGCTTCTGTTTTTTAATAAAGTATCTACACGAGCTACAAGAATATCATCATCAAATGGTTTGGTTATATAATCATCGGCACCATCTGTTATTCCTTGTAAATGGGTTTCAGGATTATTTGAAGCCGTCAACAATATCACTGGAATATGAGACAAATCCTCACTTTCTTTGATTTTTTTGCACAATTCCAGTCCGTCCATTACTTCCATGGCAACATCCGAAATTACAATATCAGGCATTTGTTTTTTAGTTAATTTCAAACCTTCAAATCCATTAATTGCACTGTAAACCAAATGCGTTTTAGAAAACAACTGCACTAAATAATTTCGAATTTCAGCATTATCATCGATTATTAAAACTGATTTTCTATCGGTAAGCAATTCTTTATTGAGTTCATCGTCAAAATTATTTGCGTTTGAATCGTTATTTTCATCCAAATCAGCAACCAAAAGTTCTTCTGTTAATTCGCTCATTTTAGGAACATTGGTACTAATTGGTAAATCGGCAAAATGTTCTTGTCCTTTTAAAAATTGCAATGTAAACGCACTTCCTTTTCCTATTTCGCTTTCGCAAGAAACCATTCCTTTGTGTTTGTCTACAAAATATTTCACAATGTAAAGTCCAATACCAAAACCAGTACTAATAGAAACATTCGAATCCAATTGTTTAAATTTTTCAAAAATAGCCTCAATATTTTTTGGAGCAATTCCTGTTCCTGTATCCGAAACCACAACCGAAACTTCTTTTTCAGTTTCGCTTAACTTCACCACAATTTTCCCTCCTGCCACGGTATATTTGAAAGCATTTGAAACCAAATTAAACAACGAAATTTCAATCTTTTCATAATCACCAATTATGGAAACGGATTGCTGAGGAACTTCAATTGTATATGCTATCTTTTTGTCCTTGGCTTGAGTTACAAAACATTGGTACACTTCCTCAGCTAAATGATTCATATTTATTTCGGACAATCTTAATACGTCGGCATCATTTTCAGCTTTTCGAAAAAGTAACAATTGATCCACCAGACTTAAAAGTCGTCTTGCATTTCTATAAGCAATTTGTAAATCGCCTTTGGATGAATCATTTTGAACGGTTTCTTTCTTAATTACTTTTTTCAAAGGATTTATAATTAGCGAAAGCGGCGTGCGGAATTCATGAGAAATATAAGTAAACATCGACGATTGTTTATCGGCAATTTCTTTCTCTTTTTCTCTTTTTAATTCTGCTATTCGAACCTTATACTTTAATCGTTCTTTGTATTTACTGTATCGAATGTAATTGTAAATAATGGTTACAACAATAACAAAATACAAAAGATACGCCCACCAACTGCGATACCAAGGCGGCAAAACCACAATTCGAATCAGTGTTTCTGCTTTGCTGAATTTATCTTGAAAATTGGAATTTTTCACCTTAAAATGATACGTTCCTTCTGAAAGATGTGGATAATTAGCTTGTCGATTTTGCCCCACATTACTCCACTGATTATCCCAACCTTCTAAGAAATAGGCATAATTAATCCTATTTGCATTCGAATAATCTAAAGCGACAAATGTTATTGCCAATGTAGTTTGATTGTATGGCAATCGAATTTCTTTGATTTGATTTTTCTTATTCCATTCCGAAATCAATTCGGGTTTAGTCTCAATGGGTTCATTATTTACAGTTATGCCCGAAAGAAGAATTTTAGTATTCGAAACTGATTCTTTTATCGATTCAGGATAAAACAAATTAAAACCATTGATTCCTCCAAATAAAAATTCACCTGAATCCAATTTCAAAGCGGCATTAAAACTAAATTGATTGCTTTGCAAACCATCATTTACAGAAAAATTCCGAAAGGTTTTTGTTTTTATATTCAGCCTACTTAAACCATTATAAGTACTCATCCATAAATTGCCTTTTTTATCTTCTAATATTCTCAAAATAGTATTAGAAGACAAACCATCAGCAGTCGTAAATCTTTTATAAGTATTTGTTTTTCGATTAAAAAGCAGCAATCCACCTTCTTGTGTAGCCACCCAAAGTTGCTTGTTTTTATCTTCATGTATAGCACGAACTGGATAACCTATATTTATTTCTCCCTTTTTTTTACTGTCTTTATCGATCCAAATAATCGAAGTATAATTTCCACCCCACAGCTTTCCATCGCTGGTTTGAGTTAAACATTGTAGGTTGTTAATGGTTTTATCATAAAGCAAAAACGAATTTTTATTTCGATCAAAAAGATACAAACAACCCTCGTTAGTAGCACTTGCCCAAAGATTTTTCTGAGCATCTTCATAAACCAACCAAATATTTTTCTCTACTTGTTTTGTAAACGGATTGTAACAAGAATAAAGAGTTATCGAATTAGTTTTTGGATTAATTCGATTGACTCCTCCAGCCCAAGTAGATAACCATATTTCATTATTACTATCGGAAATAACATTGGTAATAAAATTACTGGTAATGTAGTTTGACGAATTGGGATTATTATTATAAATAGTATAACTATTATTTTTCCGATTCCAAAAACGCAATCCTGCTCCATCGGTTCCAATCCATAAATTTTGGTTTTCATCTTCACAACCCGACAAAATAAAATTTTGAGCTAAATTATAGTCTTTGGCATTGTATTTTATAGTTCTAAAATTTTTGGGAGCAGCATTTATCATACTAATTCCGCCACGAAGCGTTCCGAACCAAATATTTCCAAAATAATCTTCATACACACTCCAAACCGAACTGCTTTTAATAATTTGCTGTGGATTATCTTTTCGGTACGAAATTGCCACATTATTAATCTTATCTACAGTATACAGCCCACAACCATCGGTAGCAATCCAAAGTTGATTTTTTTTATCGCTAAGAATATTCGAAACAATGCATTTATTAGAAAAATAATTTTTTGAAACGGAAAAAGTAGTTGTGTTAAAAAGAAAAAGTCCTTCATCTGTTCCTATCCAAAGATTTCCGTTGCTATCACTCTCCATGCACTTTACATCCATAAGCAATGGCGCAATCAACTTGATTTTTTTAGAACTATAGTTGTAATTACAAATCCCTAAATTTCTAACATAAACCCAAGAACTAATGCCTTTTTTATCTTTTTGGATTCCCAGAACTTCATAATTATAAGGATTCTTTAATTGGGTTAGCGGAATCGTTTTTCCAATAAAAGAACCTTCTTCAAAAGCTAATAATCCTGAGTTTTGCGAAGCCAATAGTACCAAATCATCAGAAACAGATTTAATTTGATGTACCACATTTTTTAAAGTTTTTGTGGTTCCAGTCGCTCCTTCTTTGTACTTAACGGGATAAAACAAAGCTTTTGACTTATTATAAACACTTGCTCCTTTATTTCCTCCTATCCAAATTTGTCTTTTCGAATCTCCTTCTAAACAATAAACAGTATTATTGGATAATGAATTTTCTTTATTAATCTCATTCCTAAAAACCTTAAAAGTATAGCCATCATATCGATTCAAGCCATCATAAGTACCAAACCACATATAGCCGTCCTTATCCTGATAAATAGTAGTGACCGAATTGTTTGACAATCCATCTAATATGTCCAGAAATCGCACCGAATATTCCTGTGAGAAACTTATAAAAGGTAAAAAGACAAGTGTTAATAATAAGACTAAATGTTTCAAAATGTAGGGTTTAAATATTCGGCGAATGTATTTATATAACAGTACAAGATATAATAAAATTAGTTAATCTAATAAAAACTTCAAAGTGTTGTTTGATAAATTCAGCATAGACTTAGAATAAAAAAAGTGCGAACTAATAAAAATTAATTCGCACTTTTTTAGAAGTATAATTTGCTATTTCTTACCAGAACTTCACATACAAAGCAGCGATAATTAATAATGTAATGATAATTAATACTGTAGTTTGAGGTTTTACCTTAAACATTTCAGTATCCAATTCGAATGCTTTTGGATTTACTTTTGGTCCAGCAAAACTGATTCCAATCATCAATAGCATTGTAAATACAAATGACAATCCCATACAAATGTGGAATGGAATTTCGAAACCACCTTTTCCATTTGGCCAAGCTGTGTACAATAACGTTTCGTTTCCAAACATCGCTGGTGCAAACTCGTTAAATAAAACCGATAATAAGAAACCTGCAATTACACCCACAATAGCAGCTGTTCCAGTAGTTCTTTTCCAGAACATCCCTAAAAAGAACATAGCAAAAACTCCCGGGCTAATAAATCCTGTGTATTTTTGGATATAAGTAAATCCTCCAACGCCACCAATTCCTAGAACATCATTCCATGTAAACAATACAGCAAGAACCATAGAAGCAAAAACCGCATATCTTCCGATATTTACCTGAGCGCTGTCTGAAGCATTTTTTTGAATGTATTTTTTATGAACGTCTAAAGTATAAATTGTAGAAATACTATTTACTTTACCAGCTAACGAAGCCACAATAGCAGCAGTCAAAGCCGCAACTGATAATCCTTTTAATCCTGTTGGCAAGAAAGTCAACATTGCTGAATAAGCGCCGTCTTTTCCTCCTACTAATTGAGGTAAGTGTCCTCCTTCGTATAAAACATAAGCAGCAATACCAGGTAACATTACAATTACAGGCATTAATAATTTCAATATACCTGCAAACAAAATCCCTGTACGAGCCGTTTGTAAATCAGCTCCTAAAGCTCTTTGCGTGATGTATTGGTTACATCCCCAATAGTTCAAATTGATAATCCAGATACCTGCTAAATATGACATCATCCCAGGGAAAGTAAGGTATTTATCAATTTCTAATTGAGTAGAAGTTGCTGTTGGTCTTGGAATAATCATTTTGAAATGCTCTGGTGCTTTTTCCATCAAGACATTAAATCCAGCGATAGCGTCCTTACCTACTCCAAAATATTCTCCCACTGTAGTCAAAGCGATATAAGAAGTTACTAAACCTCCAATAATCAATACCGCCACCTGAATAACATCAGTATAAGCCACAACTTTCATTCCTCCAAGAGAGATAATCAAAGCAAAAACAGCCAATCCTAACATAATAACATGAAGGTATTCTCCTCCTGCTAATCCGTTAATAGCAACTGCTCCTAAATATAAAATGGAAGTTAGGTTTACAAAAACATACAAAAACAACCAGAAAACAGCCATAATCAAAGCCGTTGAATCGTTGTAACGTGTTTTTAAGAACTGAGGCATGGTGTAAATCTTGTTTTTCAAATAAACAGGAATAAACCAAACTGCCACGATAATTAAAGCAATTGCAGCAATCCACTCATAAGCAGCAACCGCAATTCCTAAGAAGAATCCTTCTCCACTCATTCCAATAAACTGCTCAGCAGAAATGTTTGAAGCGATAAGTGAAGCTCCAATAGCCCACCAGGTTAAAGTTCCTTCGGCTAAGAAGTACGCCTTAGCATCGTGTTCGTTTTTTTCGCGTTTGCGATAGATAATATATCCGTAAATGGAAACTACTAAAAAGTAGACAATGAATACTGCATAATCTGCAAATTCGAGACTTGAGCTCATAAGAAAATGGTTGTTTAGTTAATTAATACGTTTTTAGATTTGATAATTTTCTCCAAAATTCAATCATTTAGATACCGTCTTTAATACTCTAAGAATACTCTAAAATTAAGATTTATGGCTTCTGAATTTCGCTAAAATTTTCATGATAAAATAGTACATCCATTTTATTCAGATCAATTTTTTACGAAAAACGAAATCCAAAAGTAAAATAAAAATACTTATTTACATCATTTTTTTAAATGTAAATACAACATTTCTAATAAACAACCGTCATAACAAATTACATAACAATGAATTAAGCACTATTATAGTAGTATATTTTTTTAAAAAAATAGAAAAAAAATGGATAAAAGCTCTAAAATTAAACTTCTATAATTCAAAAATCACTTTTTTTAACGCAAAAAGTGGTTTTCAATACAGCATTAAAATTTCTTTCAAACCATATTGAACAACAGTATCATTTTCTAACAGAAGAATCAGTTTTCCGTTGTTAGAAACTCCTTTTATAATTCCCATGAAAGGTTTACCATTATTAATAGAAAACGGCATTGGAACCTCTTTTTTAAAAAGAAATTCCATGTAATTATCCCATAAAATTTGAGAATTAGAAGCTAGAAGTTCAAAATTCACTTTTAATCTTTCAACAATCAAAAAAACTAATTGGTCTTTATCAAAATTAGAATTTGCAACCACTGCCATCGAAGAAGCTTTAGGCAAATTATCAAAATTAGTTTGGTTTACATTCAAACCAATTCCAATAATTGTTGTAATAGTTCTGTCACTTTTAAAATTGTTTTCAATCAAAATGCCAGCGAGTTTAAAATTAGCTGACATAATGTCGTTAGGCCATTTAATACTTAAATTCTGAATATCAAAAGTTTTTAGCACTTGAATTACAGCTAATGCCGTAGCAACATTCAGTTGGTAAATCTCATCTACACCCACTAACAAATCCTTAACAAAAACACTCATTATTAGATTCTTAGACTTTTCAGAATCCCAAACAGCCCCCATCTGCCCTTTTCCTTTTGTTTGATTTTCAGCAGTTACCACAGTATAGTTTTCTAGCTCCTGAGTATTCGACAGGCCTTTAAGAAAATCATTAGTAGAATCTATGGCATCGAGTTTGATTAGTTTCATTAGCGATTATTTTTGTAACATATTTTAATATTATGTTAAGGTTCAAAAATAATGACAAAAAATGGTAACTTTACACACTTATTATAAAAATAATTCATGGCAAAAAAGACTGTAAATAATGATGACCTATTGGCAAACATTATCAAAGGAATAGAAGAAGTAAAAGGAAATGACATAGATATTCTCGATCTTAGAGAAATTGATACCGCAGTTTGCGACTATTTTGTTATCTGCAACGGAAATTCAAACACCCAGGTTAACGCAATTGTTAACTCCATTCAAAAAATTGTTTCTAAAGAAATCAAAGACAAACCTTGGCATGTTGAGGGAACTGACAACGCCGAATGGGTACTTATGGACTATGTTAATATTGTAGTTCACGTTTTCCAAAAACAAATTAGAGAATATTACAATATTGAAAGTTTGTGGGGAGATGCAAAAATTACTACAATTGCAAACAAATATTAAAGAAAGATAAAAAATAATGGCAAAAGATAACAATTCAAATCCTAATAAATTTAGAGTAAGTCCATGGTTAGTATACACAGCCATATTACTTATTTTCTTGTTTATAAGCTTTGTAACTGGAAGTTCCAGTTTACAAGAACCGGCTCAATTAAAATCGTCAAACATTGACAGTATGTTGACTAAAGGCGAAATTAAAAATGTTATTATTTTTAATAACAAAGATGCTGAAATCTACCTTTCTGATGCAGGATTAAAAGATCCAGCCAATAAAAAAGTAGCAAAAGACATGTTTGACAGACCTAATAAAGGTCCACACTACACTACAAAATTTGGTGATTTAAAATCTTTTCAAGAAAAATTAGACAGTGCTAAAGCAGAAAAAAAATTAGTTGATTATGATTTTAAGGAAGCAAGTAATTGGTCTGACATTATTATTAGTTTACTTCCAATAATCATAATCATTGGAGTATGGATTTTTATCATGCGTAAAATGTCTGGTGGTGGTGCTGGTGGTGGAGGACAAATCTTCAACATTGGAAAATCTAAAGCAAAACTTTTTGATGAAAAAAATGATGTAAAAACTACTTTTAAAGATGTTGCTGGATTAGAAGGTGCTAAAGAAGAAATACAAGAAATTGTAGAATTCTTGAAAAACCCTGAAAAATACACCAATTTAGGTGGTAAAATCCCAAAAGGAGCCTTACTTGTAGGACCTCCGGGAACTGGAAAAACCTTGTTAGCTAAGGCAGTAGCTGGAGAAGCTCAAGTTCCTTTTTTCTCTTTATCAGGTTCTGATTTTGTGGAAATGTTTGTAGGTGTTGGTGCTTCAAGAGTACGTGATTTATTCAAACAAGCCAAAGAAAAATCGCCAGCTATTATTTTTATTGACGAAATTGATGCTGTAGGTAGAGCCAGAGGTAAAAACAATATGTCAGGCGGAAACGACGAACGTGAAAATACTTTAAACCAATTGCTAACAGAAATGGATGGTTTTGGAACAAATACAAATGTAATTGTACTTGCTGCAACAAATAGAGCCGATGTTCTTGACAAAGCTTTAATGCGTGCAGGACGTTTTGACAGACAAATTTTTGTTGACTTACCAGACGTTCGTGAACGTGCTGAAATTTTCAAAGTACACCTTGCTCCTTTGAAAAAAGTAGAAGGTTTAGATTTAGACTTTTTAGCAAAACAAACTCCAGGTTTCTCTGGTGCTGATATTGCCAATGTATGTAACGAAGCGGCGCTAATTGCTGCTAGATATAACAAAACTGCTGTTGACAAACAAGATTTCCTTGATGCTGTTGATAGAATTGTGGGTGGATTAGAAAAGAAGAACAAAATCATTACTCCAGAGGAGAAAAAAGCAATTGCAATTCACGAAGCAGGTCATGCTACAGTGAGCTGGATGCTGGAACATGCTGCACCACTAATTAAAGTAACTATTGTTCCTCGTGGGCAAAGTTTAGGAGCGGCTTGGTATTTACCTGAAGAACGTCAAATTGTACGTCCTGACCAGATGCTAGATGAAATGTGTGCAACTATGGGAGGAAGAGCTGCTGAAAAAGTAACTTTTAACCGTATTTCAACTGGTGCATTAAGCGATTTAGAAAAAGTAACTAAACAAGCCCGTGCTATGGTTACTATCTATGGTTTGAATGATAAAATAGGAAATGTTACTTATTATGATTCATCAGGTCAAAGCGAATATAGTTTTTCTAAACCGTATTCTGATGAGACTGCCAAAGTGATAGACGCTGAAATATCTTCACTTATAGAAAGTCAGTACCAGCGAGCTATTCAAATCTTAGAGGAAAACAAAGACAAATTGAATCAACTTGCTGATATACTTATCGAAAAAGAAGTTATTTTTAAAGACGATTTAGAAACTATTTTTGGAAAAAGAAGCTTTGACAAGAACTTAGAGGAAACAGTCTCTTAATAAGGTATTTAATATAATTTATTTAAAATCTTAATTCAAAACGTCGTTTTGAATTAAGATTTTTTTATCTTTGGACGGTTACATATAATATATCAAGTACCCTACAAAATATGAGTCTTTTTAGAAAACTTTTTGGATCTAGTAATTCGGCATCAGATGAAGAAAAAGAAAGTCAAAACAACAATTTCTTTCCTGAAAACAACATCTCTGTAGACGAACGATTTATCTTCAATTTTAAAAAAAATGGAGGTAAATTTTTATACTGCGAAAATGCTCAAGAAGTAAAAGATCATTTCGAAAATATCTTAGAAGAAAACGACTGGTTTGAAAGCGAAGTGCTTTGCTACGATTCTAATCTTTTTGGACTTTTAGACGAAAACAGGCTGACTTATACCAAAACTTTAAATCCTGTTTTTTTACTATCTAGCTGTGAAAATTTAATTGCCGAAGAAGGTTCAATCCTTTTCTCATCTAAACAAATCAAGCAACTTAAACCAAACGAATTACCAACTAACATTGTAGTTCTAGCAACAACAAGCCAAATTCTTGCTATGAAAAGCGATGGTTTAAGCGCTATAAAAAAGAAATACGAAAGAGATTATCCAACTAATATTACAGCTATAAAATATTTTGAAAAAGCAAAAGAAGAGGATTTTACCCAATACGGAAGTTCTGCTAAAAATCTTTATTTATTGCTTTTAGAAGATCTTTAAAATGAATGAAACTTTAAAAAGATCAATATCAGGTGCTATTTATATCCTTTTATTGTTAACTTCTATATTATTTTCAACCGAAAGTTTTTTTATACTCTTTGGTGTATTTTTAGTCATTGCCATATATGAATTCTGTAATCTAACCCAAGTAACTAAAACAATACCTATAATTGCAGGAACAGTGCTGTATAGCACCATAACACTAATTAGTCATTACAACAAAATAACTACCGATACCATCAATCAATATTTTGATACAAATATTGAAATTACAGTTAATATCCAACAACTGAATATTGTACTATTAGCAATAACCTTAGTCGTCTCATTTAAATGTATTCTTTTTCTTTTTTATGATAACATTCAAAAAATAAGTACTTCGTCCAAATACTTATACTTATTTGGATACATTATACTTCCTTTTGTATTTATCACTAAAATTTCATTTGGTATAAAAGATTACAATCCTAAAATTATAATTGGATTATTTCTTCTTATTTGGACCAATGACACCTTTGCTTATATCGTTGGGAAATCCATTGGAAAACACAAACTTTTTGAACGAATTTCGCCTAAAAAAACAATCGAAGGGTTCGTAGGAGGACTTCTTTTTGCAATTTTAGCAGGTTATTTAATATCTAAATATTACATTAGACCAAAACCTGAGTTCAGCGAACAATCCATTTTAATATGGACGTCAATTGCTGCAATTGTTGGGATTTTTGGTACTATTGGCGATTTAATAGAGTCCAAATTTAAACGAATTGCTGGAGTAAAAGACAGCGGAAATATCATGCCAGGACATGGAGGTGTGTTAGATAGACTAGATAGTGTTATATTTGTAGCACCATTTATATTTTTATTTTACCAAATTTTAAATTATGTTTCATAAAGAAGGAGCTCCATCAATTTCATTAGGTATAGTTTTTACTGTTGCCGTACTATTACTTGCTGACAAATTTATCGATATCAATTGGCTGAGAATGTTGGTTCAAATATTTGCAGTTTTGATATTAATTATCATTTTGCAATTCTTTAGAAATCCTAAAAGAGTAGTAATTATTGATGAAAATCAAATCCTTGCTCCTGTTGATGGGAAAGTTGTAGTTATCGAAGAAGTGTACGAAGGAGAATATTTTAAAGACAAACGTTTACAAGTTTCTATTTTTATGTCGCCCATAAACGTACACGTTACGCGATATGCTATGAATGGAGTAGTAAAATTCAGCAAATACCATCCAGGTAAATTCTTAGTCGCTTGGCACCCAAAAGCCAGTGAAGAAAATGAAAGAACAACAGTTGTACTGGAAAACAACACTTTTGGTGCTATTTTATACCGCCAAATTGCCGGAGCATTGGCACGCCGAATTGTAAATTATGCACAAGAAGGAATGCAAGTCGTTCAAGGAACTGATGCTGGTTTTATCAAATTTGGTTCAAGAGTAGATTTATTTTTACCTTTAGGCACACCAATAAATGTGGTTTTAAACCAAAAAGCAATTGGAGGAAAAACAATCATTGCAACAAAAAAATAATGACTGAAAAAGATTTAGATACTAGGTTTAATGCAGCTGTTGAAAAAGCTGCAAAAATGACTCAAGCATCTTTACCTCAAGATGTTCAACTGAGACTCTACGCTTATTATAAACAAGCAACCATGGGTACTGTGGAAATTAGACAAACTACTAATTTCCATTTAAGAGATGCCTTTAAAACAAATGCTTGGATGCAAATTAGTCACATTTCATCTGATGAAGCTAAAGAAAACTATATTGAAATTATCAATTCGTTATAAAAGTAGAATTACAATGAAAAAGTTTTTTTATACAATTGCAAACTTACTTATTTTTAGTTTTTTAGTTTCCTGCAACGATAAAAAACTAATCGAAGTTGTAGAAGTTCCACTTCCTACGGCTCAAGAAAAAATAACTATTGGATTTCCAGACGATGTAAAAGCCGACCCAGGTTCTTTTTTACTGGAAAAACTGCCTTATCCTTATGATGCTTTAGCACCTACTATTTCACCTCTAACTTTAGAGGTACACTATTCTAAACATTATTTGACCTATACTAACAATTTAAACACAGCAATTGCAGGAACAGAATACGAGAATATGTCTATTGAGAACATTTTGGCTAAACTCGACATTAACGATACAGAATTAAGAAACAATGCCGGTGGATATTACAACCATTCGTTGTATTGGAAATCTATGGGGCCAAATACTGGTGGAACTCCAACAGATACTATTGCCTCAGTTATCGATAGAGACTTCGGTTCTTTTAATGATTTTAAAATTGCCTTTAAGGCTGAAGCTACAAAACAATTTGGTTCTGCTTGGGTTTGGTTAATTGTAGACAAAGCAGGAAAACTTAAAATTACTAGTTCTCAAAACCAAGACAATCCTTTAATGAAAAATGCTGCAATTCCTGGTATTCCTATTTTAGCTTTAGACCTTTGGGAACATGCATATTATCTAGGACATCAATACCGTCGTGCGAGCTATATCGAATCGTTCTTTAATGTAATCAATTGGGGAAAAATCAACGAGAATTATCAAAACACTTTTATAAAGAAATACTAAATTCTTTTTATCAAACTATCAAAAGCTGACGCATTACTACTATGAATGTATCAGCTTTTTTTATTAGAACTAAAAAACACAATTCACAACAAGAATGAACGTTTCTAAATCATAAATAAATAGTAATATTTATCAGGATTGTTTCCTTTTTTATAAATTTGACAAAAATATATACCCTTGAACAAATCGCTATTTTTCATCTGTTTTAGTTTGTTTTTAATTACTTCGATAAAAGTAAGCGCACAAAAAACACCTAAAAAAATAATTGTTGAACATTCTGATTTTGCTGATGTCAATCAGACCGAAATGCCCGATGCATTTTTACTAACGGGAAACGTAGTAGTAAATCATGATGGTGTAGTGCTTACTTGTAACAAAGCCTATTTTTTTCAGAAAGAAAATTACATTAAAGCCTTTGGAAACGTACAATTAGTCCAAGGCGACACCCTTTATTTGAACAGTAAATATGCTGAATACAACGGAAATGTAAAAAAAGCATTTGCAACAGGAGATGCTGTCATGACTTCTCCCGATGCTACTTTAGCAACCGACACAATCAATTTTGACCGAAACGTCCAAGAAGTTTTTTACAATACTAAAGGAACAATCATAAATAAAGAAAATACTTTAGTGAGTAAATCCGGTAGGTATTTTGTAGCTGAAAAAAAATTCAAATTTTTAACCGAAGTTGTTGTAACAAATCCAAAATATGTCATGAAATCCAATCATTTGGATTATTATAGTAATTCTGGACATTCTTATCTTTTTGGTCCATCAACTATAACTAGTGCGACCAACTTTATTTATACCGAAAAAGGATTTTATGACTCCAAGAAAAATCTGGCTCATTTTCTTCGGAAATCATATATAAAATACGACAACCGACTTATAGAAGGAGACAGTTTGTATTATGACAGGAATAAAGAATTTGCTTCGGCAACACGAAATGTAAAAATTACCGATTCCATAAATAGAGGAATTGTAAAAGGGCATTATGCCGAAGTTTTCCAACAAAAAGATTCAATGTTTGTAACCAAAAGAGCTGTCGCTGTCAATTTTGTCGAAAATGATTCGGTTTATATTCATGGGAAAAAAATCATGGTAACAGGTAAAGAAGACAATCGAATTGTTCGAGCATTTAATAATGTACGCTTTTTCAAAATTGATATGAGTGGAAAATGTGATTCGATTCATTCAAGTGCTAAAACTTCCTTGACTAAACTCATTGGCAATCCTATTCTTTGGAATGGTGAAAGCCAAATTACCGGTGATTTAATGCATCTTATTGGGAATAGTAAAACCCAAAAACTAGACTCTCTCAAAGTCCTCAACAACACCTTTATTATTTCCAAAGATACCTTAGGCACGGGTTACAATCAAATAAAAGGATTAAATCTCTATGGAAAATTTGAAGAAGGGAAACTACATGATGTTGATATTGTAAAAAATGCCGAAGTAATTTATTACATGCGAAATGACGAACAAGAACTCATTGGTATCAATAAAAATGTGAGTAGTAAAATCAGTATTCTTTTTGATAAAAACACCATAGAGACCATTACTTTTTTCCAACAAGTAGATGGTGACATTTATCCCGAAGAAGAACTGGAAGAAAATGATCGGAAATTTAGAGGCTTCAAATGGCGAGCAGACGAAAGAATCAAATCCAAAGATGACATTTTTACCGAAGAAGAAAATGAGTACAATGATAAGATGGTAAAAGAAGGAAAAAAAGAAGAAACCAAGGAAAATGTTCCAATGAAAATTAGAAAAGAAACTTTGGATTACGATAAAAAGAAGAAAAAGAAGTAATCAGTGTTCAGTTTATAGTAGACAGTTTTCAGTACGCATTAATAACTAAAAAAACTCCGTGACTTTGCGAAAATCTTTGCGAACTTTGCGGTAAAAAAAACGTGAATAACGATTTTATAAAATACCAAGCACAAACTTCACCTTATCCATTAGGAATGGAAGTTTCGCACGCCATAGGTTCTTATATCTACGACACTAATAATAAAAAATATTTGGATTTTGTTGCAGGAGTTTCGGCCTGTACCTTAGGACATCAACCACCAAGAGTCAATCAAGCAATAAAAGACCAATTGGATAAATATTCGCACGTAATGGTGTATGGCGAATATTCGCAAAGTCCTGCAGTAGCGTATTGCAAACTGATGGCTTCACTCCTACCCGCTCCACTAGATAAAACCTACTTAGTCAATTCGGGCACCGAAGCCATTGAAGGATCTTTAAAACTAGCACGAAGAGTTACCGGCAGAAGCCAATTAATTTCTTGTCATAATGCCTATCACGGAAATACCATGGGTTCTATGAGCGTTATGGGATTTGAAGAACGCAAACAAGCTTTTCGCCCATTGATTCCAGATGTGGAATTCATCACTTTCAACAATGAAGCCGATTTAGAAAAAATAACCACTAAAACTGCCGGAATTTTATTAGAAACCATTCAAGGAGGCGCGGGATTTATACAACCTGAGAATGATTTCTTAAAAAAAGTACGTGCCAGATGTACCGAAATGGGTGCTATGATGATTTTGGACGAAATTCAACCCGGTTTTGGACGAACAGGAACATTATTTGGTTTCCAAAATTATGATGTAGTTCCTGATATTGTTGCCATGGGAAAAGGTATGGGTGGCGGAATGCCTGTAGGCGCCTTCACTGCTTCATCAGCAATGATGGATTTATTAACCGAAAATCCTAAATTAGGTCACATCACTACCTTTGGCGGACATCCTGTCATTGCGGCAGCTTGCTTGGCCACTTTGAAAGAAATAACCGAAACTAACCTCATGAGCGAAGCTTTAGAAAAAGAAAAACTTTTCAGATCGCTTTTGGTACATCCTTTGATTAAAGAAGTTAGAGGAAAAGGATTGATGCTTGCAGCCATGACAGCAAATGCTTCCATTACTAATGAAGTTATTTTAAAATGTCAAGACAAAGGACTCATATTATTCTGGCTACTCTTTGAAGGATGTGCCATCAGAATTACTCCCCCTTTAACCATTTCTAACGAAGAAATACGCGAAGGATGCGCAATAATACTCGAAGTAATGGACGAAATATCGATTTAAGATTTCCGAATACCAATTTTTGATTTCAGATTAATTATTGAAATTGCCATATATTATTGATATTGCCATTTAAAATCTTGTTAATTAAATTGTTCACAATAATTCATTTTTTTCTTCAAAAATAACACTAAGGATGCCTAATTTTAAACTAGGCCAAATTCTAAAAACAGAAAGTATGCAACTAAGCAACGAAGAAGAAGATTATAACTTATCTCTATCCAAATTTGAGTCGATGTTGAAAACCAACAAAGTCCTCTTTTTTGACTCTGAAGAATTTGAAGAAATCATACTTCATTATCTTGATACAGGTAAGGCCGCTTTAGCTAAAAAAGCGCTTAAACTAGCATTAGAACAACACCCTAAGTCTACGGGCTTGAAGCTGGTACAAGTTGAAATGCTGGTTTATGATGACAAATTGGATATAGCCGAGAAATTACTCAACGAGCTGTATGCCATCGAACCCAATAATGAAGAAATTTATATTCAAAAGGCAAACATCTACTCAAAAAGAGACCAACATGAAAAAGCAGTTGAATTACTAAAAATTGCTTTACAATATACCGATGATTATGCTGATGTGTATAATTTAATAGGCATGGAATATCTTTTTATGGACAATTTGGAATTAGCCAAAGAAAGTTTTATAAAATGCCTCGAAGAAGATATCGAAGACCAATCTGCCTTGTACAATGTAGTCTATTGCTTTGAGTTTTTAGATCAAAACGAAGATGCTATCACATACTTAGAAAACTATATTGAGAAAAATCCATATAGCGAAATTGCCTGGCATCAAAAAGGCAGATTGCATTACGGTTTAAAACATTATGAAAAAGCCATACGTGCTTTTGACTATGCGACACTTATAGACGATGAATTTTTAGGTGCTTTTATGGAAAAAGCCAAAGCCCTGGAACGTTTAGGGCAATTTGACGAAGCAATTGAAAGCTACAGCAGAACCATTGAATTAGACGATGCCACTTCGTATGCCTTGCTTCGAATAGGTAAATGCCATGAGAAATTAGGCAATAAAATTTTAGCACTTAAGTTTTATAACGAAACCGTACACGAAGATCCCCTTTTAGACAAAGGATGGATTGCTATTACTGATTTCTATTTACGTGAACAAAACTTTCAAAAAGCTTTGTTTTATGTAAATAAAGCTTTAGCCATTGACAATCAAAATCGTTTGTACTGGAAAAGATACGCTTCTATCAACAAACAAATGAACTTTTTTGAAGAAGCCGAATTTGGTTATAGAAAAGCAGTTGAATTTGGCGATACGGAATTAGACACTTGGTTATTCTGGGTTGATATTTTACAGTTTCTTGGCGAATTTGAAAGTGCTATTCACACTTTATTACAAGCAGCGGATTATTTCCCTGAAGCAAACGAAATAGAATACCGATTAGCGGGTCTTTATTTTATGATTCAAGACAATAGAAAAGCCAAATTTCATTTAAGCAACGGACTTCGATTGAATTTTGACAACTACATCCTGATCGAAGACTTATTTCCTGTAGTTTGGACAAAAAAAATGGTACAAAATTATATTGAAAAACATAAAAAACAATAATGACCCAAAATTCTAAAAAGCGCTTCGGGCTACTGGGGCGCAATATCAGTTATTCCTTCTCTAAAGGACATTTTACAACTAAATTCGAAAAAGAAAAATACCAAGGTTACACTTACGAGAATTTTGACATTCAAGAAATCAATATGTTTCCTGAAATAATTAAAAACACCGAGCATTTAAAAGGATTAAATGTTACTATTCCATACAAAGAAGAAGTCATTCCTTTTTTAGACAAATTATCTAAAAAAGCAACCAAAATTGCTGCTGTAAACACCATTAAAATTACAAAAAAGGGCAAACTAAAAGGTTACAATACCGATTATTTTGGATTTTTAAAATCCTTAAAACCTTTGTTGAAAACCCATCATAAAAAAGCATTAATTCTAGGAACAGGTGGCGCGTCTAAAGGTGTTGCTTTCGCATTACAAGAATTAGGTATTGAATATACATTTGTTTCGAGAAAAGCATCTGAAAACGCTATTGATTACAGTCAAATTAATCCCGAAACATTTCAGGAATATCAAATTATAATCAATTCAACACCTATTGGAACAAGCCCAAATACAGAAGCTTGCCCTGACATTCCTTATGAATGGCTTACTGAGCAACACATCGCTTATGATTTGATTTACAATCCAGCAGAAACACAATTCTTAAAAAACGCAAAAGAACGTGGTGCACAAATAAAAAACGGACTCGATATGCTTATTTTTCAAGCCGAAAAAGCTTGGGAAATTTGGAATAAATAATAGTAAAAACGCATTATTTACTGCACAAAAACATTAAAACTCTCATTTTGAACAACTGTTCGAAATGAGAGTTTTTTTTGCAAAATGAAAAAAGCGATGCAATTACAAGAACTGCACCGCTTTAAATGTTTTCACAACGGAATAATCCTTATTGTGAATTGCTTCAAAATTGTACTGCAATATTACAATAAAAATTTTAATGTTTGAATGTGAAAAACCGTAAAGCAGTTAATTTTATTTTAATTATATTTCCCACAAATTAAAGTTACAAAGAAAAATCATTATAAAATATAGTTTGAAATGAAGAAGATATTAGGGTTGGATTTGGGGACGAATAGTATTGGGTGGGCATTAACAAATAATGACTTTGACAATAAATTGGGTAATATTGAAGGGCTAGGAAGTAGAATAATACCGATGAGTCAAGATGTTTTGGGCAAATTTGACAGTGGAGTTTCTATTTCGCAAACTGCCGAAAGAACAAAATACAGAGGAACAAGAAGATTAGTTCAACGCTTTTTATTAAGAAGAGAACGACTGCACAGAATTTTAAATATTCTTGATTTTTTACCTAAACATTATGCTGATGCAATCGATTTTGATAAAAAGTTTGGGCAATTTAAACCTGGAAGAGAAGAAAAATTATCATTTTATAAAAATGAAAGTGATAAAAATCAATTTTTATTTTTGGATAGCCATCAAGAAATGCTTGGTGAGTTTAAATTAACAAATCCTGATGTAAAACAAGTTCCTTATGATTGGACCATTTACTATTTAAGAAAAAAAGCATTAACCAAAAAAATATCCAAAGAAGAATTGGCTTGGATATTTTTGAATTTTAATCAAAAAAGAGGCTATTATCAATTGCGTGGCGAGGAAGAAGAGGTAAATAAAAATAAATTAGAAGAATTTCACACCCTTGCCGTTGTTGATGTAATTGAAAGAGAAAAAGGAAAATCAGGAATCTGGTATAATGTAATTCTTGAAAACGGTTGGGTTTACAAACGTGAAAGCAAAATTGCATTATTTGACTGGATTGGAAAGCAAAAGAATTTTATCGTAACAACTGAATTAAATGATGATGGAACCGTAAAAATAAACAAAGACAATGAAGAAAAGAGAAGTTTTAGATCTCCAAAAGAAGACGATTGGGGATTAAGAAAAATCAAAAGTGAACAAACAATTAATCAAAGTGGTAAATCAGTTGGTACTTATATTTACGATGAACTTTTGAAAAACCCAAATCAAAAAATAAAAGGCGAGTTGGTAAGAACCATCGAAAGAAAATTTTATAAGGATGAATTATCAAAAATTCTAAAAGCCCAAATTGCATTTCATAATGAAATTTTTGGAGACAGAAATCTTTATAAAAAATGTATTGATGAATTGTACAAACACAACGATTCACATAAAAACAACATCAAAGACAAAAGTTTTGAGTACTTATTTTTAGAAGATATTATTTTTTATCAGCGTCCGCTTAAAAGTAAGACCTCATTGATTAGTGATTGCAGTTTAGAATTTGTTCCTATCAAAGACAAAAATGGTATTTTAGTAAAAGATGACAATGGCAAACAAGTTGTAAAACCTTTGAAATGTATTGCAAAATCAAATCCTATTTTTCAGGAATTTAGATTGTTGCAATTTGTAAAAAACCTTAAAATTTACAAAAAAGAAATTGTAAATGAAGTTGATGTAACCCATGATTTTCTAAAATCCGAAGAAGATTTAGTCGAACTTTTCAATTTTTTAAATGATAGGAAAGAAATAGATCAAATTTCATTCATCAAACATTTATTGAAGCCTTTAAAATTAAAAGGAAAATTATTAGACGCGGAAGTTGCAAAATACAGATGGAATTTTGTAGAAGATAAAATTTATCCTTGTAATGAAACTAGAAATCAATTTTTGAACGCCGTTGCAAAAATCGATGTAGATAAATCTTTTTTTGATACCAAAAACACCCAAGATTTATGGCATATTTTATATTCGGTTACTGATAAAATAGAAATTACAAAAGCAATAACCACTTTTGCCAAAAGACATAATTTATTAGATGAATTTATAACCAATTTTTCTAAACTAAAACCTTATAAAAAAGAGTATGGATCGTTTTCTGAAAAAGCCATAAAAAAATTATTGACTTTAATGAGAAGAGGTTCAACTTGGAATCAAGATGCCATTTCTGATAAAATTACAACTAAAATAAACAATATTAAAGAAAGACTGGAATCTATAAATTATGATGTATCAATTCTTGAAAAAGTATCTGACAGTGATATTCCGAAACAAGTTTTAAAAAGTTTTGCAAATTGTACTGAATTTAATAAAGGCTTAAATACTTATCAGGCTTCCTATTTAATATATGACAGACACAGTGAAGCAAGTGATGTTTCAAAATGTAAATCTCCCGCAGATATTGAGCATTTTTTAAAATACGACTTCAAACAACACTCACTCCGCAATCCAATTGTGGAACAAGTAATTACTGAAACTTTACGCGTTGTAAAAGATATTTGGCAACATTATGGAGAGGGAAAAGAAAATTTCTTTAATGAAATTCATATTGAATTAGGTCGAGAAATGAAGAATGACAAAGCCACTCGTGAAAGAATGACTAAAAAAATATCAGAAAACGAAAATACAAACCTACGCATCAAAGCCATTTTAACAGAATTGAAAAATGATGGTGCTAATGATATACGTCCCTATTCGCCAAGCCAACAAGAGATCCTAAAAATTTATGAAGAAGGGGTTTATAGTAGTGAAATTAAAAAAGAAAAGTTAGAGGAAATTGATAAAATTAGAAAGAATGCAAAACCAACACCTTCTGAAATAATCAAATACAAACTTTGGTTAGAGCAAGGCTATATTTCGCCTTATACTGGAAAGCTAATTCCATTAAGCGATTTGTTTACAACGAAATACCAAATTGAACATATTATCCCGCAATCACGATTATTTGATGATTCATTATCCAATAAAGTGATTTGTGAATCTGAAGTGAATGAATTAAAAGGCAATATGACAGCCTTGGAATTCATTCTGAAAAATGAAGATCGAATTGTAACCTTAACTGGAGGAAAAACAGTTAAAATTTTCACTAAAGATGCCTATAACCAACACATAACTGCTTATTACAACAAAAATAAAAACAAGCAAAAACGATTACTGAGCGAAGAAATTCCTGAAAAATTTATTGAAAGACAATTAAACGACACCAAATACATAAGTAAAATCATAAAAAATCTTTTGAGCAAAATAGTTCGAGAAGATGATGAGCAGGAAGTAACCTCAAAACATATTGTTTCCTTAAATGGTTCCATCACATCAAGAATGAAACAAGATTGGGGCTTGAATGATGTTTGGAACAACATCATTACGCCACGTTTTGAACGTTTGAATGCGCTAACAAACTCTAGCGATTTTGGGAAAATAGAACTCAAAAAAGATGAATTTGGAAACAAAGGCAAACAAGTTTTTCAAACTACAGTACCCGATGCTCTTGCCAAAGGTTTTACTAAAAAAAGAATTGACCACCGCCATCACGCATTGGATGCTTTGGTAATTGCTTGTGTTACTAGAACACACATCAACTATTTGAATAATCTAAATGCAAAAAATGACGATGACAAAACTATCAAAAACAAATTGAGAAATAAGCTTTGTTTGAAAACAAAAACAGATGCAAACGGAAATTACAAATGGGAATTCAAAAAACCTTGGGAGAATTTTACGAAAAATACTGAAGATGTATTAAATCAAACCATTATTAGCTTTAAACAAAACACTAGAGTTATCAATAAAACGGTAAACAAATACCAAGTTTGGAAAGAAGAAGATGGCGCAATGAAAAAAATTGTCGTCAAACAAACTAAAGGAGACAATTGGGCAATTAGAAAACCAATGCACGCAGAAACCGTAAGCGGAAAAGTGTTTTTAAAACGAATTAAACAAAGCCATATTGCTATAGCAAATGCAATTGAACAAATAGAATTGATTGTTGATAAGGAAGTTAAAAAACAATTGGCGACAAAAATTAAAAAATATCCAAATAATTTGGTAGGCTTGAAAAAACACCTCAAAGCTTTTCCGGTAATGATTGATGGCAAAGCAATTGACAAAGTTCAGGTTTATGAAACTATAGAAGCCACAGCCACAAGAAAAACACTTGACAATTCTTTTGATGAAAAGAAAATTGAAAAAATAACGGATACAGGAATACAAAAAATTCTATTAAACCATTTGAACCAAAAAATATATCAAAATGCGATTGATGAAAATGGCAAAAAAATCCCCGCACACGAAGTTGCTTTTTCTGAAAATGGTTTAGATGAATTAAATAAAAACTTGACAACTTTAAATAATGGTAAAAATCATCAACCAATAAAAAAGGTTAGAGTTTTTGAAGAAGGTGGAAAATTTAGTCTCGGACAAACAGGAAATAAAATTGACAAATATGTTGAAGCTGCCAAAGGAACAAACTTATTTTTTGCAATTTATCAGGATGAAAAAGGGAAACGAAATTATAAAACGATTCCATTCAACGAGGTAATAGAAAGACAAAAACAAGGCCTAAATGCTGCTTTTGAAACTGATGAAAACGAAAATCGCCTTTTATTCACGCTATCCCCAAATGATCTAGTTTATATCCCAACTGAAGATGAAAGAGAAAACTTAACAACAATCAACTTTAATAATTTATCTAAAGATCAAGTACAAAGAGTCTTTAAAATGGTAAGCTTTACTGGTACACAAGCTTTTTTTATTTCAAACAATATAGCTACATCAATTGTAGATAAAATGGAATTTTCAGCTTTAAACAAAATGGAAAAATCTATTGATGGGTTGATGATAAAGTCTTTATGCCTAAAAATAGAAGTTGATAGACTTGGGAAAATTAAAAGAATTATTCGATAATAAATAATAAAATCAATAGGAATGGGTTTTAACCCATTCTATAATATAAAACAATCCAAATAAGGCTTTAGCCAAACATATTTTGGCTAAAGCCTATTCAAGATAAATTATTATATCCCCTCCAGCTAAAGCTGGAGGCAATTCAAAAGCTGGAGGCAATTCAAAAGCTGGAGGCAATTCAAAAGCTGGAGGCAATTCAAAAGCTGGAGGCAATTCAAAAGCTGGAGGCAATTCAAAAGCTGGAGGCAATTCAAAGGCTGGAGGAAATTCAAAAGCTGGAGGAAATTCAAAAGCTGGAGGCAATGCAAAAGCTGGAGGCAATTCAAAAGCTGGAGGTAATTCAAATGCTGGAGGAAATTCAAAAGCTGGAGGCGATTCAAAAGCTGGAGGCAATTCAAAAGCTGGAGGTAATTCAAAAGCTGGAGGCAATGCAAAAGCTGGAGGCAATTCAAAAGCTGGAGGAAATGCAAATGCTGGAGGAAATTCAAATGCTGGAGGAAATTAAAATGCTCGAGGAAATTCAAATGCTGGAGGAAATTCAAAAACTGGAGGAAATTCAAAAGCAAAAAATAATTCAAAAGCTAAAGCAGGAGGCAATTCAAAAGTTGATTTAAAATTAGAGACATTTAAAAATTACAAAATGAAAAAAAATGGATTAAATTTATAATTCAGGATGCCTCAAAATCAATAGGATTGGGTTTTACCCCAATCGATACTATCGAATGTTTGAGATTGGCTTTTTCCAAAAAAATTAGGCTAAAGCCTTTTTAAATAAATCATTAAATCCCTCCAGCTAAAGCTGGAGGCAACTCAATAAACCACAAAATATGCCCTACATCAAAACCTATATTCATTTTGTTTGGAGTACAAAAAACAGAATTCCTTTTCTGGACAACAAAGAATTAAGACAAAAAGTGTGGCATCATATCAAAGAGAATGCTAAAGACAAAGGCATTTTTGTAGATTTTGTGAATGGATATAAAGACCATTGTCATTGTTTGGTTTCTTTAGGAGCCGACCAAACCATTCAAAAGACAATGCAACTGATAAAAGGAGAATCATCCTTTTGGATTAACAAAAACAAATTCTGTTTAGACAAATTTGAATGGCAGGATGAATATTTTGCTGTTTCAGTTTCGGAATCTATGCTTGACAAGGTTAGAAATTACATTAAGAACCAAGAAGAACATCATAGCAAACAAAGCTTTCAAGAAGAATATGATGAATTCATGGATAAATATGATTTTCGAAATAAATAAATTTTGGCTAAAGCCATTTTTAAAATCAATTATCATCCTCCTCCAGCTAATGCAGGAGGCAATTCAAGGGAAAATGCCAAATCAATAGGATTGGGCTTTAGCCCATTCGAAACAAATAATACAACCCAGATTGGCTTTAGCCAAAATATTTCACAATCATTTTTTAATCCAAAAAAATAATGATAAAAAGAACCCTATTCTTCGGTAATCCTGCTTATTTGAGCTCCAAAAATGAGCAAATAGTAATTTCTTATCCCAGCCCCTCCCCAGCCCTCCCCGAAGGAGAGGGAGAAAAAAAACAAGAAACCAAAACGGTTGCCATAGAAGATATTGGTGTTATCGTTTTGGAAAACCAACAAATCACAATTACAAATGGTTTACTCGAAAAACTGACTAACAATAATGTAGCATTAATCAATTGCGACCAATACCACTTACCTATTGGTTTGTTAATGCCGCTTAGTGGTCATACCGAACAAACGGAGCGTTTTAAAAACCAAATTAATGCTTCTGTTCCGCTAAAAAAGAATTTATGGCAACAAACCATTAGTTCCAAAATTATGAACCAAGCGGGATTACTCAAAGAAAAAGGAATTCCTTGCCGGAAAATGGAACTTTGGGCAAAAGAAGTTACCTCGGGGGATGCACTCAATCATGAATCGAGAGCAGCCGTATTTTATTGGCAAAACCTCATCAAAATTGAAAATTTCACAAGAGGTCAAAAAGGAATTCCCCCTAATAATTTATTGAACTATGGGTATGCTATTTTAAGAGCGATTACAGCAAGAGCGATTGTCAGTTCTGGAATGTTGCCTACTTTAGGTATCTTTCATCGCAACAAATACAATGCTTATTGCCTAGCCGATGATATAATGGAACCCTATCGGCCTTATGTAGATTTGATTGTGTGTCATATTATGGAAACCGAAGATAGTTATGACGAACTGACTATTGAAATTAAAAAACAATTGTTAAGTATTGCAACCATCGATGTCTTTATAGACGGAAAAAATAGTCCGTTGATGGTTGCCATGAGCAGAACAACCCATTCCTTACACGAATGCTTTGAAGGAACAGCAAGGAAAATTTTATACCCTGTTTATGTATGACGAACATTACACCCGTTTAAATCAATATAGAAGTTTGTGGATATTAGTATTTTTTGATCTGCCCACCGAAACACGCAAAGAGCGTAAAATTGCTAGTACTTTTAGAAAGAAATTATTAGACGATGGTTTTTCTATGTTCCAATTTTCCATCTATATGCGTTTTTGTGCCAGTAGAGAAAATGCCGAAGTACATACTAAAAGAATAAAAAACAATCTCCCCGAACACGGAAAAATTGGTGTGATGCAAATAACCGACAAACAATTTGGGATGATGGAACTTTTTTATGGTAAAAAACCAATAGAACCCGAAAAACCTTCTCAACAATTAGAACTTTTCTAATAAACAGGATTAGAAAAAACACCAACTCACGGTAATACAACAAAGAAACACTACTTCTTTTTATTTTCAAAACAAGCTCATAACTACCAACATATCAAACGATTGACTCTCGGTATGTTGGGAATTATAAGCTAAAATACAATTTTGAAAGCAATTCACAACCCGGTGTTGTAACTGATTTGGATGTTTCTGGTTGGGAATTATAAGCTAAAATACAATTTTGAAAGCAATTCACAACTCTTCTGACATTGTTTTTTGTTGAATTAAGTTGGGAATTATAAGCTAAAATACAATTTTGAAAGCAATTCACAACTACTTTCGGATAATCTTCATTCAGAATCGCGTTGGGAATTATAAGCTAAAATACAATTTTGAAAGCAATTCACAACTGCAATCTTCAGAAAAACCTTTAGCGGTGGGTTGGGAATTATAAGCTAAAATACAATTTTGAAAGCAATTCACAACTCTCCAGCTGTTGTTGGTGGCGCTTTATGTGTTGGGAATTATAAGCTAAAATACAATTTTGAAAGCAATTCACAACTCAACTGCTATCGCGTGGCTTCCAGAACCGTTGGGAATTATAAGCTAAAATACAATTTTGAAAGCAATTCACAACTAACGAGCATAAATTTGATTCAGTACGGAAGTTGGGAATTATAAGCTAAAATACAATTTTGAAAGCAATTCACAACTTTGGCTGAATTGTTAAAAATCCGGACTTCGTTGGGAATTATAAGCTAAAATACAATTTTGAAAGCAATTCACAACTATTCTTAGTGAGGTTAATACAAATCTTTGTTGGGAATTATAAGCTAAAATACAATTTTGAAAGCAATTCACAACTACCATATCCTTACTTACTTATTTCGTTTAGTTGGGAATTATAAGCTAAAATACAATTTTGAAAGCAATTCACAACACAATTCCAAAGGTGGTCAAATATGACGATGTTGGGAATTATAAGCTAAAATACAATTTTGAAAGCAATTCACAACAATAAGCATGAGCGTCTAATTGCCATTGGGTTGGGAATTATAAGCTAAAATACAATTTTGAAAGCAATTCACAACTAAAAGCTATGATGAATTCATTCCAAAAATGTTGGGAATTATAAGCTAAAATACAATTTTGAAAGCAATTCACAACTTGTGCGTTACAAACTCTTGAAGTTCCACCGTTGGGAATTATAAGCTAAAATACAATTTTGAAAGCAATTCACAACGCCAAGAAATGAATAATAGAAACTAAAACGTTGGGAATTATAAGCTAAAATACAATTTTGAAAGCAATTCACAACTTTCCGTCATTTATTGACTGGTCAAATTTTGTTGGGAATTATAAGCTAAAATACAATTTTGAAAGCAATTCACAACATTCAAAACATTTAAAACCTGAGGGTCTTAGTTGGGAATTATAAGCTAAAATACAATTTTGAAAGCAATTCACAACAAAACACCCCTTCTAAATGTTGGTAATCTGGTTGGGAATTATAAGCTAAAATACAATTTTGAAAGCAATTCACAACATAAGGAAATAAGTATTAATGGGGAAAAAGTTGGGAATTATAAGCTAAAATACAATTTTGAAAGCAATTCACAACTCTAAAAACTTACTTACTTCGCAAACCACTGTTGGGAATTATAAGCTAAAATACAATTTTGAAAGCAATTCACAACACTTCAAAACCAGTTCTATCTACATTTTTTGTTGGGAATTATAAGCTAAAATACAATTTTGAAAGCAATTCACAACACAGCTTGGCTTCAAAAAGAAAGTAAAATAGTTGGGAATTATAAGCTAAAATACAATTTTGAAAGCAATTCACAACCAAGGGGTCTTAGAAATAATAACCCGGGTAGTTGGGAATTATAAGCTAAAATACAATTTTGAAAGCAATTCACAACTTTACACGCATTATTAAAATCGCCACTAGGGTTGGGAATTATAAGCTAAAATACAATTTTGAAAGCAATTCACAACTCTAAGTGAAGCGATGAATAGTTCCCAGAAGTTGGGAATTATAAGCTAAAATACAATTTTGAAAGCAATTCACAACGGAGATTTACAAAATACTTTGGAGAAATCAGTTGGGAATTATAAGCTAAAATACAATTTTGAAAGCAATTCACAACACTCGTTTGGGTGTGGCAAACTTTCAGGTTGTTGGGAATTATAAGCTAAAATACAATTTTGAAAGCAATTCACAACAGCTAAAAAATTATGCTATTTTTATTAAAAGTTGGGAATTATAAGCTAAAATACAATTTTGAAAGCAATTCACAACATAAATAGGCATACTGTTTTTTTTATAACGTTGGGAATTATAAGCTAAAATACAATTTTGAAAGCAATTCACAACTCGGATCCAGAAGAGAATTTTCAAACCGTGGTTGGGAATTATAAGCTAAAATACAATTTTGAAAGCAATTCACAACCAATGAGGTTTTGAATAAAATATGATAAAGTTGGGAATTATAAGCTAAAATACAATTTTGAAAGCAATTCACAACCAAATTGCTATGAATACTGCTATGGCAATTGTTGGGAATTATAAGCTAAAATACAATTTTGAAAGCAATTCACAACTAGGGAACACTGTATATTTCAATGAAGATAGTTGGGAATTATAAGCTAAAATACAATTTTGAAAGCAATTCACAACCGCTCACTTGATAATTGTGGATGATCCATTGTTGGGAATTATAAGCTAAAATACAATTTTGAAAGCAATTCACAACAGAAATAGACAGGATGCAATGGTATAGAATGTTGGGAATTATAAGCTAAAATACAATTTTGAAAGCAATTCACAACCACTATCATAAAAACAGTGAAGCCTTTTTTGTTGGGAATTATAAGCTAAAATACAATTTTGAAAGCAATTCACAACCTAGCTCCTAAACCTTGTTCGATACCTCTTGTTGGGAATTATAAGCTAAAATACAATTTTGAAAGCAATTCACAACCGTTTACTTATCCATTGTACGATCGATTTTGTTGGGAATTATAAGCTAAAATACAATTTTGAAAGCAATTCACAACTGGGGAACAACTGATTATTATCCTAAAAAGTTGGGAATTATAAGCTAAAATACAATTTTGAAAGCAATTCACAACTTCAAGAAGAAACAACTGTTAAAAAAAAAGGTTGGGAATTATAAGCTAAAATACAATTTTGAAAGCAATTCACAACCAAGAATTAGCGAGTTATTAGCAGAAGAAAGTTGGGAATTATAAGCTAAAATACAATTTTGAAAGCAATTCACAACTAAAAGCCTGTACTGATTACCAACATTTAGGTTGGGAATTATAAGCTAAAATACAATTTTGAAAGCAATTCACAACGGAATGGCTATCCAAACTATGACAGAGATGTTGGGAATTATAAGCTAAAATACAATTTTGAAAGCAATTCACAACGATATTCTCCTTGTAAGTGTAATTCAACTGGTTGGGAATTATAAGCTAAAATACAATTTTGAAAGCAATTCACAACTCAGCAAAATACCTATCAATCCGCGCGCTTGTTGGGAATTATAAGCTAAAATACAATTTTGAAAGCAATTCACAACGAAACCGATACTCCAGTGTTTGGCATCTGCGTTGGGAATTATAAGCTAAAATACAATTTTGAAAGCAATTCACAACAGTTTCAGATTTCATATTTTCAGAAGAATAGTTGGGAATTATAAGCTAAAATACAATTTTGAAAGCAATTCACAACCTATAATCTATTCCTGATGGTCCAGGATTGGTTGGGAATTATAAGCTAAAATACAATTTTGAAAGCAATTCACAACGTAGTTTTGTTCGTAACTTTTTACAAATATGTTGGGAATTATAAGCTAAAATACAATTTTGAAAGCAATTCACAACAGAAACGAGCTGCAGAAGATGAGCTATTTGGTTGGGAATTATAAGCTAAAATACAATTTTGAAAGCAATTCACAACGCTTACCAAAATGATTGAATCATATAATAAGTTGGGAATTATAAGCTAAAATACAATTTTGAAAGCAATTCACAACATTTTTGCAACCATAACGCAATATAACGAGTTGGGAATTATAAGCTAAAATACAATTTTGAAAGCAATTCACAACTCCGCAGTCAAACAATATTCTGAACCATATGTTGGGAATTATAAGCTAAAATACAATTTTGAAAGCAATTCACAACGGGATAATGGTCTCGAAGCTTTTGTTTCTGTTGGGAATTATAAGCTAAAATACAATTTTGAAAGCAATTCACAACACAGAAGTGTTAGACAGGGATTCTTAGGTGTTGGGAATTATAAGCTAAAATACAATTTTGAAAGCAATTCACAACGGGTTTTACTTGTTGTTTGCAAGTTTCCAAGTTGGGAATTATAAGCTAAAATACAATTTTGAAAGCAATTCACAACAACAGAGTAATGGACTTATTCAAATAATAAGTTGGGAATTATAAGCTAAAATACAATTTTGAAAGCAATTCACAACTAGTTTCGCCCCATTGAGCGAACTCTTTTTGTTGGGAATTATAAGCTAAAATACAATTTTGAAAGCAATTCACAACGCAAGGCTCAGGACGCACAATGGTTGCTGCGTTGGGAATTATAAGCTAAAATACAATTTTGAAAGCAATTCACAACAGATTTAAAAAAAGACGTGCTTTTGTGGTGTTGGGAATTATAAGCTAAAATACAATTTTGAAAGCAATTCACAACGTGTTGAGATCTATCTTGTTGAGATTCCAGTTGGGAATTATAAGCTAAAATACAATTTTGAAAGCAATTCACAACCAACATTAAACATTCTTATTTTTGAATAAGTTGGGAATTATAAGCTAAAATACAATTTTGAAAGCAATTCACAACTACAATGAAAAAAACCGTGGAAAAACTTTGTTGGGAATTATAAGCTAAAATACAATTTTGAAAGCAATTCACAACACCAACAAATCTTCCTGTTAAAAATCCTGAGTTGGGAATTATAAGCTAAAATACAATTTTGAAAGCAATTCACAACTACATCAAGAGAAGACTGCATCAACAATTTGTTGGGAATTATAAGCTAAAATACAATTTTGAAAGCAATTCACAACAAAGGCATTAACAACGCTTCTTGCTTGATGTTGGGAATTATAAGCTAAAATACAATTTTGAAAGCAATTCACAACCAACTTAGAACAAGGAAAGTTTGGTATTGAGTTGGGAATTATAAGCTAAAATACAATTTTGAAAGCAATTCACAACTTGGCAAAAAGGGCAAGGTTTAGTAACCGAGTTGGGAATTATAAGCTAAAATACAATTTTGAAAGCAATTCACAACTTGGCAAAAAGGGCAAGGTTTAGTAACCGAGTTGGGAATTATAAGCTAAAATACAATTTTGAAAGCAATTCACAACTTTAGGTTCTTCTGTTATTTCAATAGAATGTTGGGAATTATAAGCTAAAATACAATTTTGAAAGCAATTCACAACTTTAATTCGCCTTTTATACCAATTATGAATATATAGTAGTCTAATTTTATTTAAAAAAATAACTAAATCCACAAAGACTCATAATAAATTCTTTTGTGATTAAAGTTTCTACTATTTGGTCTAGTTTTATTTTAAGTTCTTCCATTGTTTTATAAATTTGATTTGTTGTTTTTCGTTTCATATTTAGCCAAACTAATTCAGCTGGATTTAACTCTGGAGAGTAAGGAGGAAGAAAAAGCAAGGCTATATTTTCTGGTATCACTAATGATTTTCCCTTATGGAACGCTCCGTTGTCTAAAACAATGACTTTAAATTCCTCAGGTTTCTTTTTTGAAAATTCATTTAAAAATATTTGAAAATTATCACCATTACAATAAGGTAACTCCATGACTAAACTATCACCATTATAGGGTGAAAAAGCCCCAAAAATATAAGTTGATTTAAATACATTTTGGTAAGCACAAATTGGCTTAACCCCTTTTGCCGTTAGAGATTTTCCGTTTCTAGTGAATAATCCAAACCGACTTTCATCCTGAACATAAAGATTAAAGGATGAAAAATCTGCGGAGACATTTTTTAAAACAGATTCAAGAATTAAAGGGAAGTTTTTTTAAAACTATCTACCGCAAGTTCATTTTTATTCACATGACTTTTACGGGCAACTTTTATTTTAGCACCAAAATGTCTTTTTACATAACTATTTGTTGTTTGATAATTAATGCCTTGCGACATGTAATTCTCGGTTATCCATTGAATTAAATCAATATATGAGGTAAAAGCATCTTTAGGAGAATGCAAACGGCTTTCTATTGCCTGGTGTAGTTCAGGACTAATTATAGATGGTTTAAAACCGATTCTACCATGCGATAATAAACCTTCAAGTCCGTTTTTAGAATAGGAAGTTCTCCATTTTTGAGCAGTGTTATGATTAATTTTTAAAATTTTAGAGAGAGCGTCTTTACTTAATAATATTTCACTCCTTTTTAAAACCAATAACATTTGTATTCGGTTGTTTAAATGAACTGGTTGTTTTCTCATTAACAACTTAAGTTCTTGTTCACTTTCTTTTACCAGTATAAGTTTTGCTTTTGCCATAGTCAAATATACAATTTATATTTATAAATTAGTCTAATTTAAAACAAAAAAATAGCCTGGTTTAATCAGGCTATTTTACAATCATAATTGGTATTATTTTTGCCCTGTGTGTTGGGAATTATAAGCTAAAATACAATTTTGAAAGCAATTCACAACTTAGGTCTTTTGTTTGATTTATAAGCTGTTGTTGGGAATTATAAGCTAAAATACAATTTTGAAAGCAATTCACAACTTAGTTTGTAGTGTTGTAATCTTACTCGCTGTTGGGAATTATAAGCTAAAATACAATTTTGAAGGATCAATGCTAAATGTTATGGAGAAACATAAAAAATATGCTCAAATTTTTTTTACCGCAGAGAACGCAAAGATTTTTATGAATGGCTTCTAAAAGCAAAAAGTTCGCATAGTTAAGACAATTCAAAACTTTGCGAACTTTGGCTTTTTATAAAAGCTTAGGGCAAAAAACTTAGCGTTCTCTGCATTAATTTTTTTTCTAACTCCACAGGTTTTTATGTTGATCCCTACAACTTTCAAAAAAACATCAAAATTCAACATACAAAAAAAGCCTCGAATTTCTTCGAGGCTTTTGCATTTTGGGTGGATGACCGGGTTCGAACCGGCGACCCTCGGCACCACAAACCGATGCTCTAACCAGCTGAGCTACAACCACCATTTGCTTTGCGGTTGCAAATATACAACGTTTATTGATTTCTGCAAACTATTTTTTTAAAAAAATCAATAAAATTACAGTAAATCCGTTAAACTATTGACAGCCAAACATCTTTCAACAGTAAAACCTTCGGCATGATCTACCCCTACTAATCTTCCTAGGTCTCTGGAGCGGTAATTTAGGCTTTCAAAGAAGTTTTTAGATGTTATAGGCGATTCTGGTTCTGTAGAATTCGGATCATAAAATTGAGAACGATACGCTAAAATAGCTTCGATTTTCTTATCGGTAAACCCTGTGATGTCCACTACAAAATCAGGTTCAATGTTTTTCCATTGAATGTAATGATACACTAATTTAGGTCGCCACGCTTTTTGCGACTCTTCTTCCAGCTCCGTTTCTATTTTTATCAAACCTGATAAAAAACAAGCATCCGAAACCAATTTACTTCCTTTGGCATGGTCAATATGACGGTCATCAATAGCATTGCATAAAACAATTTCAGGTTGATACTTGCGAATCATTTTAATAATTTCCAATTGGTGTTTTTCGTCATTGACAAAAAAACCATCTCTCATGTTTAAATTCTCCCGTACCGAAACTCCTAATATTTTTGCAGCAGCATTAGCTTCATGATCTCTAATTGCTGCCGAACCGCGAGTTCCTAATTCTCCTCGGGTTAAATCTACAATACCTACTTTTTTCCCTAAGGAAACTTCTTTTAAAATAGTTCCCGAACAACCTAATTCAACATCATCGGGATGCGCTCCAAAAGCTAATATATCTAGTTTCATTTTTTCTATTTTTCCTCCCCCACAGCCCCCTCCGAAGGAGGGGGAGACTTTATGGAGTTATATTGTCTAATTTTTATTGATTTTTCGTTTTTACTTTCTGTCTTATCTATACTGAAATCTACTTTCTAAAATCTGAACACTAAAAACTGCTAACTGAACACTAACTTCAAAGCACGCTTTTCATAGTCATCGATTTATTCACACTTTCATTCCATTCTTTTTCTGGAACACTTTCTTTTGTAATGCCACAACCCATATACAAATGGGCTTGTTTTTCTTTAATTTGCATACAGCGTAAATTTACATACAAATCGGATTTTTGTTTTTTCTCGGTAAAATCTTTTTTGTTTAATTCGCCTAAAAAACCTGTGTAATATTCTCTATCGTAACCTTCATTGGCTAAAATAAATTCTTTTGCCGTTTCTTTGGGTAAACCACAAACTGCTGGTGTAGGGTGTAAAACTGAAACTACTTGATTCAGTTTAGATGTCTTATTAATTACGCCCTCAATATCGGTTTTAATATGCAACACATTTCCGGCCTGCACCGTATACGGACTCGAAATAGCCACTTCAGAAGTTAATCCTTTCAGGTTTTCCAATATAAAATCGGTAACAAATTGTTGTTCTGCTATTTCTTTTGACTCCCAAATCACATCGGTTTTTCCTTCAAAATTTTGTGTTCCCGCTAATGCCATCGTGCAAAATTTTTTTCGGCTTGCTTTCAACAATCGCTCTGGCGTTGCTCCCATCCACAAACCTATTTTTGGGTGGTACCAACAATAACAAAAAACGGTTGGAAAACGCTGAATTAATTTGGTAAAAACAGCAACCAAATCAAAATGGGGTACTTCTAAGATTTCTTTTCGAGACAAAACCACCTTGTTAAAAGTTCCTTTCCCAATAACATCCAAAGCCTTTTGAATAAGTTGCTCAAAACGTTCTTTTTCTTGTGGATTTTCTGGATAATCAGAATGTTTTGATTGATCTTCTTCAAAAGAAGCAATATCTGCTTCCCAAATAACCGACTGACTTTTTGGAATCAATATCATCTGATTACCCTGAAATGGCGCAAACACAAAACCCGTTTCATCTAAGGTTTCAGCAAAATACAAATGATCATTTTTTTGAAAAAAACCTCTCACTTCTGTTTTATACGGTTTACTATAAATAACAAAAGGTAAATTTTGAGCTTCTTGTTGCTTCACTTTTATAAAAAAATCAATCATACATTATTGTATTAAAAGTTTGTTTTTCGAATAAAATCTAGCTTGTTTTCTTTCTTTTTGGCAAAACCATATTTGTCAATTTACAAAGCGAAATCAGATTATCTCTTTCGTCCACAATGCGAATTTCCCATAAATGAATGCTTGCTCCCTGGTGAATGATTCTTGCCGTTGCAGTAAGTACACCTTCTCGCTTAGCTTTTAAATGATTGGCTGAAATTTCAATCCCACGCACTTCGCTCACTTCGGGATTGATAAATATAAAGGAAGCGGCACTGCCTACACTCTCGGCCAAAGCTACCGAAGCACCACCGTGCAACAAGCCCATGGGCTGATGAACGGTCGGATTTACTGGCATTGTAGCAGTCAAAAAACCTTCTCCCGCATCCACATATTCAATATTTAAGGTTTCCATTAAGGTGTTTTTCGAAATACGATTACAGTATTCCAATATCTTTTCTTTATCGAATGTCATGAATTTTATTTTAATCGATTGTAAAAATAAAGAAAAGAATAGAGACTATGTATTAAATGGGAAGCATATTCTTCAATCAGTTTTAAAATTTAATCCTAACCAATAAGATTTTTTCTATTTTTACAAAAAAACAAAAACCATGCGTCCTTTTTCGCTATTATTTATCTTCGGAATATTACTTTCAATCTGTTCTTGTCGTACCGATTTTTCTACTGTACCCAATGATGGAAAATTAGTTTTTTCGAAAGATACCGTTTTTTTAGACACTGTTTTTTCGACCATTAGTTCGAGTACGTATTTGTTAAAAGTCTACAATCAGAGTAAAAACGATATTACTATTCCAACGATTAAATTGAGTAAAGGTCTCAATTCTAAATTCCGTATGACCGTTGACGGAATGCAGGGCGAAAACAACAAAATTTTCAATAATGTCACGCTGTTAGCCAATGACAGTCTCTATGTTTTTATCGAAACCACACCCATCATTGCCGATGCGAATCCCGATGATTTTTTATACACCGACGATATTGAATTTGATAGCGGAACTAATTTGCAAAAAGTAGCCTTACTTACTTTAGTAAAAGATGCTGTTTTCTTGTATCCAAAGCTTTTAAGCAATGGAAAAACCGAAACAGTAACTTTTGACAACAACGAATTGAGTGGTTTTTATCTTGACGAAAATGATGCTGTAAATGGCAACGAACTGCATTTTACCAATCAAAAACCTTATGTGATTTATGGTTACGCCACCGTTCCTGAGGGCAAAAAAGTAGTTTTTGATGCAGGTGCTCGTGTTTATTTTCATGCTAATTCGGGTTTGATTGTACCACAACTAGCTAGCTTAGAATGCAACGGAAACGTTTCTGCTACTAACAAACAAGAAAACGAAATTATTTTTGAAGGCGACCGTCTCGAACCCTTGTATGCTAATGTGCCTGGACAATGGACTACAATTTGGCTTCGTGATGGTAGCACAGCACACAAAATAAATCATGTTACCATCAAAAATGCGACAATAGGTTTACGAATTGACAATCAGGACAACACCACCGTTTCGATAAAAAACAGCCAAATTTACAATTCGTCCAACTATGGAATTCTGGCTCAAAATGCAAAAATTGAAGGCGAAAACATAGTTATCAACACCGCTGGAGAAGCGGCATTAGCGTGTACTTACGGTGGGAATTACCAGTTTACACATTGTACTTTTAACAACAACTGGAAGAGTTTCCAACAATTTGCTCTAGAAATCAACAATTACAAAACAGGCGCAAACCCAGAAACGTCTAATTTAACCCAGGCTACTTTTAACAATTGTATCATTTATGGTGCTTTTTCTAACGAATTAAATTTGGATAAAAAAAATGCCGCAACTTTTGAATACCAATTCAATAATTGTCTCCTAAAATCGGATGCAAATAGCTCGAATCCATTATATAATTTTAATAATACCGTTCATTATAACAACATTATCCTCAATCAAAATCCTCGTTTTTTATCCGTTCAAAACAACCAATTGAATATTGACAATACTTCTGCCGCTTTCGCAAAAGGAAATCCGGCTTATTCCATTCCGTTAGACATTAATGGAAAAACCAGAACTTCACCTCCTGATTTGGGTGCTTATCAAAGTATGGTGTTTCCTGAATGAGTTTAAAAATTACCGCAGATTCGCAGATTTTTCAGTTTAGTTTGTCATTCCGACGAAGGAGGAATCTCATCAAGTGACTCACACAACGGAGATTCCTCCTTCGTCGGAATGACAAGACTGAGTAAACACTACAAATCAAACTCTATCTGAATTCTACCTTCTACAAACTTACAAAGAGCACCAAAACATACTAAAAACGACTACTTTAAAAAGTCTTTTTTACACTTGTCCGTCCTGTTTTTTTAAACTAAATTTGCATCGCAATTCATCAAACACAAAACAATGATTCATTTCTTTGAAAACCAAAGCAACGCAATTTTTGCCGTACAAACACAAGGCGAAATTTCGGCTCAAGATATTTCTAAACTGAACTGGCTTTTTGCCAATGCAAATAAGATAGAGAAATCCGTATTGACGGATTTTTTTGTTGGTCCTCGCGCCACGATGATTACGCCTTGGAGTACCAATGCTGTTGAAATTACTCAAAATATGGGGATTTCTGGAATCATTCGTATCGAAGAATTTTACAAAGCATCAGAAGATTTTACTGATTTCGACCCAATGCTTTCTCAAAAATACACCGAATTAAATCAAGATATTTTTACCATCAATGTACAACCAGAAGCCATTTTGGATATTGAGGATATTGCTGCTTACAACAAACAAGAAGGTTTAGCTTTAAGCTCAGAAGAAGTAGACTATTTAGATAATTTGGCAACCAAATTAGGTAGAAAACTAACGGATTCTGAAATTTTTGCTTTCTCACAAGCGAATTCAGAGCACTGTCGTCACAAGATTTTCAACGGCACTTTTGTTATTGACGGCGTTGAAAAAGAAACTTCTCTTTTCAAATTAATCAAGAAAACATCACAGGAAAACCCTAACGATATTGTTTCGGCTTATAAAGACAATGTCGCTTTTGTAAGAGGACCAAGAGTGCAACAATTCGCTCCAAAAACGGCCGACAAACCTGATTTTTATGAAGTAAAAGAATTTGATTCGGTTATTTCATTAAAAGCAGAAACACACAATTTCCCAACCACTGTGGAGCCTTTCAACGGAGCTGCAACAGGTTCTGGAGGAGAAATTCGTGACCGTTTGGCTGGTGGTCAAGGTTCGTTGCCAATGGCTGGAACTGCGGTTTATATGACTTCATACTCTCGTTTGATGTCCTTCGACTCCTCTCAGGATGACAGAACTTGGGAAAAAGGAATGAACGAAAGAAAATGGTTGTACCAAACTCCAATGGACATTTTAATCAAAGCTTCAAACGGGGCTTCTGATTTTGGAAATAAATTTGGACAACCGTTGATTACAGGTTCTGTTTTGACATTTGAACATGAGGAAAAAGCTTCGACAGGCTCAGCTCAGGCTCGTAAAATTGGTTACGACAAAGTAATCATGCAAGCAGGTGGAATTGGTTACGGAAAATTAGATCAGGCTATCAAACACAAACCACAAGAAGGCGATAAAATTGTTATCCTTGGTGGAGAAAATTATAGAATCGGAATGGGTGGTGCTGCGGTTTCATCAGCAGACACAGGAGCTTTCGGTTCAGGAATTGAATTGAATGCTATTCAACGTTCCAATCCAGAAATGCAAAAACGTGCTGCTAATGCCATTCGTGGTTTGGTAGAAAGCGATCATAACCCAATTGTTTCCATTCACGATCATGGTGCTGGTGGACACTTAAACTGTCTTTCAGAATTAGTGGAAGAAACTGGAGGATTGATTGATTTGGATAAATTGCCGGTGGGTGACCCTACACTTTCGGCAAAAGAAATTATTGGTAACGAATCGCAAGAAAGAATGGGATTGGTTATTGGTAAAAAAGATATTGATACTTTACAACGCATTGCCGACAGAGAGCGTTCGCCAATGTATCAGGTGGGTGACGTAACTGCTGACCACCGTTTTACATTCGAATCAAAATCCACTGGTGCAAAACCAATGGATTATGCTTTGGAAGATTTCTTTGGAAGTTCTCCAAAAACCGTAATGACTGATAAAACCATTGACTACAATTATTCAGCATTAGAATATTCCGCAGCCAAAATTGCTACTTATTTAGAACAGGTTTTACAACTAGAAGCTGTGGCTTGTAAAGACTGGTTGACTAATAAAGTAGACCGTTGTGTAGGTGGAAAAGTAGCCAAACAACAAACTGCAGGATCATTGCAGTTGCCATTGAACAATTGCGGAGTGGTAGCTTTGGATTTCCAAGGAAAAGAAGGAATTGCAACCTCAATAGGACACTCTCCTATTGCATCGTTAATTGACCCAGTTGCTGGAACAAGAACGGCTATTGCGGAATCATTATCGAATATTGTTTGGGCTCCTATTAAAGACGGATTGAAAGGGATTTCTCTTTCGGCCAACTGGATGTGGGCTTGTAAAAATGCAGGTGAAGACGCTCGTTTATATGCTGCTGTTGAAGCTTGTTCAGACTTTGCAATCGAATTGGGAATCAATATTCCAACCGGAAAAGATTCGCTTTCGATGAAACAAAAATATCCAAATGACGAAGTAATTGCTCCAGGAACGGTAATTATTTCGGCTGGTGGAAACTGTACTGATATTAGAAAAGTAGTTGAGCCAGTTTTACAAAAAGACGGTGGTTCTATTTATTATATCAATTTGTCTCAGGATGATTTTAAACTAGGAGGAACTTCATTGGCACAAACCTTGAATGCCATTGGAAACGAAGCACCAACAATTAAAGACGCTGCTTTCTTCAAAAATGCGTTTAACACTTTGCAAGAATTGATTTTAGACAATCAAATCTTAGCTGGACATGATATTGGAAGTGGTGGTTTGATTACTACTTTGTTAGAAATGTGTTTTGCTGATGTGAATTTGGGAGCAAAAATTGATTTCTCTGTTTTTGAAGAAAATGATTTGGTAAAGATTCTTTTCGCTGAAAATATTGGAATTGTATTTCAAGCAAAAGAAGATGCAAGAATCGAAAACAAATTAAAAGAAAACAATATTGAATTCTTTAAAATTGGTTCAGTGAATAGTACTGAAACTTTAGACCTTGGACTTTCGACTTTTGACATCAAAAAATACAGAGACATCTGGTTTAAAACGTCTTTCTTATTAGACCAAAAACAATCTAAAAATGGAACAGCTCAGGCACGTTTTGATAATTACAAAAACCAAGTTTTAAATTATACTTTTCCTGCTCATTTTACTGGTAAAGCACCTGTCATCTCGAGCGCAGTCGAGAGACCAAAAGCAGCTATTATTCGTGAAAAAGGAAGTAATTCGGAACGTGAAATGGCAAACGCTATGTACTTAGCCGGTTTTGATGTAAAAGACGTTCACATGACCGATTTGATTTCGGGTCGTGAAACATTGGAAGACATTCAGTTTATTGGAGCTGTTGGAGGATTCTCTAATTCAGATGTTTTAGGTTCGGCTAAAGGTTGGGCTGGAGCATTCAAATACAACGAAAAAGCAAATACAGCTTTGAAAAACTTCTTTAAAAGAGAAGATACTTTATCGGTTGGAATCTGTAACGGTTGTCAGTTATTTATGGAATTAGAAGTAATTAATCCAGAGCATAAAGTTCACGGAAAAATGCTTCATAACAACAGTCACAAACACGAAAGTATTTTTACATCGGTAACTATTCAGGAAAACAAATCGGTGATGTTATCTACTTTAGCTGGAAGCACGCTTGGAGTTTGGGTTTCTCATGGTGAAGGAAAATTCAATTTACCAGAACCCGAAACCAACTACAATATCGTTGGAAAATACGGTTACGATAGCTATCCTGCAAATCCTAATGGATCTGATTTCAACACAGCCATGTTATGTGACACAACGGGTCGTCATTTGGTAATGATGCCACACATTGAGCGATCTACATTCCAATGGAACTGGGCAAATTATCCAAAAGACAGAAATGACGAGGTTACACCTTGGCATGAAGCATTCGTAAATGCTAGAAAATGGATTGAAAAAATCTAATTTTTAGTTTTAAATATTAGAAAGCGTTCTCGAAAGAGAGCGCTTTTTTTATGAAATAAATTATTACAAAATTATTCTTTATTAACATTTTTTTATGTTAATTTGCTAGCATAAATAATAAATTATGCTTCCAAATATACAGAACCTACATGATGTTTGGCTTTCTAACAGGACAGCTAAAACGTCTTCTACTAATCAAATCTCTTTTGATGATCTTACTAACTCCATTATAAGCACAGGACCATTTTCATTTTATATCATCGATTTTTTTGATATGTCTCTTTCTCATATTAGTCCTTCAATATATGAAATGCACGGATTTAATCCAGAATCTATAACTTTTAATGATGTGTTAGGAGCTATTCATCCAGAGGATATCAACTTTGTTATAAAGGCTGAAGATTTTTTGACAAAATTTTTCTCTGATACTATTGGTCGTGAAAAATTATTGACTTACAAAATTAGTTATAGTCACAGAGCAAGGCTGGCAAGCGGAGAATATGCATTGTTTAACCATCAAGCATTAATGCTCACTATGGATGACAATGGTGGCTATGGTAAATCATTAAACATCCACACCCGTATCGACCACTTAAGCAATTTGAATACCTACAAAATATCACTTATTGGACTTAATGGTGAACCGTCATTTATGAATTTAAGTCTTGATGAAGAAAATAAGGAATTTAAAGAATTTTCTAAAAGAGAGATTGATATTATTAAACTAATAGGAAGCGGTTTAAACAATACTGAAATTGCCGAAAAACTCTTTATTAGTCCTCTAACAGTTAAGAAACACCGCAATAATATACTGACGAAATCCGATTCTAAAAATACGGCAGAACTTATTAAAAACTGCATTCTTCAGGGGATAATTTAGAATTTCTTAATAAAAAATACTCCAAAAGGTGTATTTTTTTTAAACTTCGGTTAAACTAGTTTTGTTGCAATTGCAAAAGAGGTTAAAAACCTTTAAATTAAATATTGGTGGAAATAAGTAAGAAATTCAAAGATTAATTAATTAATTAACTAAAAAAATAATTATGAAAATAAAATTTTTATTATTGGCGGTACTAATACTGTTTTGCTTAAATAATGTCAATGCACAATCTCATATTTCCACGGGTAAATATGCTTGCCAATTAGTCCCTAAATCTAGAGGTTATGAGAAATATACATGTCCTGCATGTGCGGCAAATGATGTAAAGGTAGCCCAAGCAAAGGCTGCAGAAGATAAACGTAGAACTGATGCCGCTATTGCTAAAGCAAATGCTGATAAAGCAGCACGTGATTTGGCTTATAAAAAAACGCAAAAAGAAAGAGAAGAGAAAAATAAAGTAACAGAGGTTAGTCTAGCAATGCCCTCGGATGCATCTTTGCCAAATTCAAATTCGAATACAGAAAACACTAATTCCAATTCAATTAGTGAAACACCTGTATATACACCTACTTATACCAAACAGGATGTTACCAACCAGATGATTAACCAAGCTGCAACTTTGGCGGGTGGTTTAATAAACGATTGGAATGCTAATTACGAAAAGAGAATGGAAAAAAGGAAAGCAGAAGAAAGTGCAGCATTTGAAGCGGCTTACGAAAAAAAGACCGAAAAATTTAAGGCTGTGTACTTACCTTTAATGGATTTGGCAAAGAAAGGAGATGAAAATGCAAAAATGATATTATATTTTGCTAGTAAGGAACTCAGACGTGAATATCTTGTCCCACAGCGAGATCAGTGGTATCAAAAGGCATTAGCCAATAATAATACAGATGCCCAATTGTTAAAAGCATTCAATCTTATTCTTTCTTACAAAAAAGGAGATGAAAGTCCAGTTCCTTATGTGGAAAAAATAGCCGAGAAAGGAAGTGTAGATGCTATGGTGATGCTGGGAGATTGGTATGACATAAGTGATAAAAGTAGATTTGAATTTGGAGGGAATGATCCAAAAAAAGCAATGGAATGGTATGAAAAAGCAGCAGCAAAAGGAAGTCCTAATGCCATGTACTATTTAGGAATGATATATAAATATGGAAGGACTTATAATTACTCTGGACCCATAAAAAAATGGCACGTCAAATATGATGTTGTTCCTGATGAAAAAATAGCATTTGATTGGTTCACAAAAAGTTTACAGCCTGATGTTGTACAATCTATATTTTCAAATGGAACTTCATACGAACGTTTTTCATCCGGATTCAATCATGAAACATACCCAGAACTGGCTTACTTTTATAGAAAAGGGAAAATAGTGCCTAAAGATAAAGCAAAAGCAGATGCGCTAGAATTTAAGGTGCTGTTTGCCTATAAAAATAAACAAAAATATGAATATGTAGATTAACATTTAAAAGAAAATATTATGAAAGTAAAAATTTTATTATCGACACTGTTGATACTATTTTGTTTAAACTATGCGAATTCACAATCACATATATCTACGGGGCAATATGGCTGCAGGCTTGTTCCATCTTCGTTAAATACAGAAAAACATCTTTGTCCTGCATGTGCTGCAAATGATTTAAAGGTAAAACAAGCAAAGGCTGCAGAAGAAAAACGAAGAAGTGATGCCGCAATTGCTAAAGCAAATGCTGATAAAGCAGCACGTGATTTGGCTTATAAAAAAGCGCAAAAAGAAAGAGACGAAAAAAATAAAGTAACAGAGGTTGGTCTAGCAATGCCCTCGAATACATCTTTACCAAATTCAACATCAAATACAGAAAACACTAATTCCAATTCAATTAGTGAAACACCTGCATATACACCAACTTACACCAAACAGGATGTTACCAATCAAGTGATTAACCAAGCCGCAACTTTAGCGGGTGAATTATTAAATGATTGGAATGCGAATTATGAAAAAAAACAGGCACGACTTGATGCAGAGTATAAGCAAAAGATATCCGATGAATATGATGCAAAGAGAAAAAAAGAGAAAACCAAATTTGTAAAAGAATTTTTACCTCTAATGAGACAAGCCGAAAATGGAGATGAAAACGCTAGATTAATATTATACTTTTCTAGCGAAACTCTTTTTTTTAGTACTCATTTACTAACTCAAAATTGGTTCGATGAAGCAAAGAGTAAAAACAATATAGATGTCTTGTTATATGAATTGAGTTTTGGAGGATATAGCGAAGAGAATATTAATAAATTAAAAAATGTGTCTGATATGGGAAGTCCTGAAGCTACGCTAATATTAGCCGATTGGTTCAATAAAAAAGAAACTAAAAGTTGGGGACAATTTCAGCGTGGAGGAGAAAATGTAGAAAAGGCTTTAAAGTGGTATGTTAAAGCTGCAGAGTTAGGTAGTCCAATGGCTATGTATCGTTTAGCTATGATTTATAAATATGGAGTTACACATCCAGAAGAAGAGCGTATGTTTCGAAAATTAAGAATGGAATACAGTAATTCTATTAAAAATGAAAAACTTTCATTTGAATGGCTTTCTAAAGCAGCTTTACTGGCTAATTTTAAGCAGACAATATTTTCCCGAATATTACAAACTGAATTTACTACGGACACTTTTACTCCATTTGTATTTAAAGAATTGTCTATTATGTACAATAAAGGAAAAGTTGTTAAAAAAGATAATCTAAAAGCTAAAGAGCTCGCAATGTTAGCTGAAAATTATAAGCCTGCGGTTGAAAACGAAAAGTTCTACATTACTGAAAGGTATTAAAAAACTACTAATAATAGCAAGATTTAAGGGTTATGGCTCACAACGATAATCAAATTAGACAAAAATATTTTTCAAACCATTCTAAACTAAAAATTACTATGAAAAAAATTATACTATTTGCTATGCTATTTGGAATGAGTAGTGTAAACTGGGGACAAGATAAAATAACTTGTTTAACAGCTAGTGGGCCTGATTTATTAGAGACTAAAAAAGAAGTAAAATATGGTACGCCTTTATGTGTTGAAGTATTAGGAGTTAATACTTTTTTAATGAAAACATATTCAACATATACCCCTATAAATTTTGATTTTAGTACAAAAGGATTTTTAGACTTTAATTTCCCTGAAAAACAAAGCACATCTGAAGCAGAGGTAAATAAAAAAGGTAAACTAAGTGATATTAACATTGTTTCAGAGATGATTTTACTTGAAAATAAAATCGATAATAAAAAAATTCTAATTAATAATTTAGAATTGAAAATGGCTACTTCGGGAAGTAATGATATTGACAAGCTACAGATAAAAAATTTAGAAGAAGAGATAGCTAATTTAAAAATCAAATCAGATAAGTTGGATGAAGAAATAAAAAAGTTAACCAAAAATAATGAAAAACTTAAAAAGCAATATGATTCAATTTTTAATATTGTTACTCAATCTCAAAAATTCAAAGATGAATTTAAGATTTTTCAAAAACACTTTTTAAATATTGATAAATATACAACACTAAAAAATACCCTTTTAAAACAGATAAATAGGGATAGCATATTTATAAGTAATACAAAAAACTTTCAAGCACGAAGTAAATCCAGTTACAATGCTGTTTATGGACTTGAAGATGATCATTTAAAACAAAAAATAAAAGTAACAGAAGAATTAAGCAATCTTGAAACATCATACCTGAATTTAGTTTCAATATTCGAACAGTTAAATATTTCATTCAAAAACAAAGAGCTTAAACTTTCTGGAGAATTGAAAGATGGGAAAAATGTTTTAAAATTTGATAAAATTACCGCTAGTTTTGAAACTAAATATCTGTTTGGAGAAGAAATGAAAAAGGTAAAAGTAATTAATGATAGTTTAATCCAATCAAAAAACAGAACTAAAATAATTGAAGAAGCACAAGCAGGAATAGATCTTTATGATGAGATTATGAATAGTAATTTTACAAAAACAATTATATCAGATAATGTTTATGATGATAGTGCAAAAATAAAACTTCAATTAAAAAACAACAAAGGTAAAGTAGTGTATGAATACCGTGAATTCGAAGTGAAGTCTTATGGTAATTGGAAAGTAAATGGAAGTGCAGGATATTTTTTAAATTTTATATCCGATGATAATTATACTATTAGAAAAAAAAATGAAACAGACCCGATATCTAAAACAGGTATTTCAAAAGCTAGTAGTAGTGCTTTAAAACATTCATTAGGCGGATTACTCCATGCATATTACAATTTTAAAGGAAGTGTAGATGCTGGATTTTCGGTAGGATTAAGCATCAATGATAATGCAAATGTTGGTTTTTATATGGGAGGAAGTGTATTTTTAACAGAAACGAATCGATTAGTAATAACATCTGGAATTTCTTTCAATAAAATTAACAAAATTAGTATGTCAAACCTAGTCTTTGAAGAGACAAAACAGCAATATAATTTTACAAATGAATCAGATACAGAAATCAGATATGATGAAGTTTACAAACCTGCTCTTTTTATAGGTATTAGTTATAATCTATTTTAAAATTAAGCTTTTACATTGTGTAAATACCAGAAAATGGATTGAAAACAACTAAATCTTAGTTATCTAAATATAAAAAAGCGTTCTCGAAAGAGAGCGCTTTTTTTTGTGGGATAATTTTTATTAGTCAATTTTAAATCCTTACTTTTGATTAATTATAAACCTATAAATTACAAATCAACCAAACCATGAAAAAATCATTCTTAATTTTAAGTTTCTGTGTTCTTTCTCTTTCAGCAAATGCACAAAGCACTTCAAAAAGCGAAAAAATAAATCAATTGATGGAATTAACAGGTTCTGGTAAAATGGGAATCCAAGTTATGAACCAAATGATTAATAGCTTTAAGACTGCTCATTCTTCAGTTAAAGATGAATTTTGGGAAGATTTTAAAAAAGAAATAAAAGCAGAAGATATTACCAATATGATTATACCTATCTATGATAAGTATTACACCGAAACTGATATTGATCAAATAATTACATTTTACAATTCTCCTGTTGGAAAAAAAATGATTGCAACAATGCCACAAGTCATGCAAGAATCTATGGCTGTTGGGCAAGTTTGGGGAAAACAAATTGGCGAAAAAGTTCTAGAACAACTTAAAGCAAAAGGGCATTTAGAAAAATAAACCTCTCTGGACTTAAAGTCCGTAGATTTGGTTTGGCAGATTGAAAGTCTGTGAGGTTGAAAAGTAAAATCCACCGCAAATTCGCAAATTTAAAGACTTGCAAAGAAAAAAATAATTTGCGAATTTGCGGTGAATATTTTTAGAACCTGAAAGGAAAATACACTAAAGCACATAGTTTTAACTATTTTTGAGATCAATAAAATAGTATGAACAACTTTGCCTGAATCTATCAAAAACACTTTACTAATTTTATAAAATAAAAATATGCCATCACCAGTTTCTGAATGTTTGTATTGCCAGGAAAACGAAACATTACACAACCTAATGATTAAAATTACCGATTTGAAAGTATCGCAATTGTTCTTGTTTAAAGAGCAATCGTACACAGGTCGTTTGAATGTAGTTTACAAAGACCATGGAGTTGAATTTCATGAACTAAGCAACGAACAACGCAATGCTTTTATAGATGACGTTGCAACCACTGCAAATGCTATTGCAAAAGCCTTTAATCCTGATAAAATCAATTATGGTGCTTTTTCAGATACTTTGTCACATTTGCATTTTCATATTGTTCCAAAATACAAAGACGGATATGGTTTTGGAAGTGTTTTCGAAATGAATCCAAACAAAGTAGCACTTTCGGATACTGAATATGATGCGATAATTGAAAAAATTAAAGCAAACTTATAAAAGTCTGTTTAAATTTATTTAAAAAAAGAAATTTTCTTTTTCCCCGCCCCTAAAGGGTGGAAAATTTCTTGAAAATTCATCAAAATTACACCCTTTAGGGTTAGGGGAAATTAATTTTAATGAATTTTTGACAGGCTCTAAAAGTCTTCAAGCTTTAGAAATAGAAATCCTCTTTTTAAATCGGTTAAAAAGAGGATTTTCTTTTATCATGTTCTTTATACCTAGATCAATAGGAATACGGATCTGTCTGCCGACAGGCAGTTTGAATTGATTTTAACAGAATACCATAGATTAAAATGGAATCGGTAGCGTTTTTTTTTCGTAAATAGAGACGCAACTTGAACATATTTGATCTTTTATCTCTACACTTAATAAGTTATAAACTTACAGAAATCAAAAACTTATGTGTCTTAATGGCTTTTCGATCTTGGGTATTTTTTTTTAAATCTTTTCTTTGAAAAAATTATTTTAGATAAACCGCTTTTAAAAAATCAGCTAAAGTTGTTGGTTTTCTTCCTAATAATTTTTCCAAATCACTTGATTCAGCCTGAAATTCTCCTTGCTTGATTGCTTCCCCAAAACTTACAAACATTCCGATATATTCTGCTGGTACAGCTGCGTTTTTCAGTACATTTGAAAATATTTCAGCACTTGGACTTGTATAACTTACTGTTGAATTGGTAATTTCGCTCAAAGTATCCGCAATATTTTGCATCGAATATTTTTCTACATTATTCATAGCATATTCTTTATTTTCGTGTCCAGTTGAAGTCAAGACATTAGCCACTGCTTCAGCTAAATCATTTCTCGAAACATAAGCAGCCTGACCTTCGCCAGCAGGAAAAAAGATTCCTTGTTCTAGTACTTTTTCTCCAAGGAACATTGGCAGTACATCCAGATACAAATTATTTCTAAAAATAGTATAATTGATTCCACTTGTTTTGATAGCATTATCAGTATCAATATGCGATTGAGCTAAAAAAGCAATCGGAGAGGTTTCTGTCTCATTTTTACGTTCAAAACTGGTATATAAAATGTGTTTGACTCCAGCTTCTTTTACGGCTTTAACCACATTCAATTGTTGTTTACTACGGTTTACCAAATCAGTTCCAGAAACCAATAACAATTTATCGATTCCTTGAAAAGCTGCTAACAAAGAATCATAATTATCATAATCCCCTATTTTTAAATTGATTCCTTTTTGCTTTAAGTCTGATGCCTTTCCTTCATCTCTAACCAAAGCCGAAATAGTATTTGCAGCAATTCCTTTATTCAATAAAAAATCGATTGTTAATCTCCCAAAATTTCCTGTAGCACCTGTAACTAAAATTTTTGTATTCATTATTTTTAAATTTTTATGATTAATTTTTATTCAAAGTTAACTACATTTGCTATATAAAATATAGTAACATACTAAAATATATCGATATACTTTAGTATACTAACAATAAAATCAACAGATTATGGAAATGGAAAATGCAATTAGTTTCAAAGAAGCCAAAGCCTGCCCGATTCAGTTTGTGTTAGCAGTAAATGATACTTTAAATGTAATTAGCGGAAAATGGAAATTACCTATTATAGGTTCTTTATTATTTGAAAAAAGACGATTCACAGACATTCAACGCAATATTCCAAAAATTACACCACGCATGTTATCCAAAGAATTGAAAGATTTAGAAGTGAACGGAATGGTCAAACGTACCGTTTATGATACCACTCCAATTACAGTTGAATATGAATTGTCCGAATCAGGAAAATTATTAAGTGATGTGCTGGACAAAATGTTGGAATGGGGTATGCAACATCGTGAAGCTACAATTGGTAAAAATTAATCCACAAAACTTTCGTCTTTAAATCCTATTAGGTACAATTTGTTTTTAGCACGAGTCATGGCGGTATACAACCAGCGAATGTAATCCCGGTCAATTCCATTAGGCAAATACGGTTGTTCTATAAAAACCGTATTCCATTGCCCTCCTTGCGATTTGTGACAAGTAATGGCATAAGAAAATTTCACCTGAAGTCCGTTGAAATATTCGTTGGCTTTTACTTTTTGGAATTGTTTGAATTTGGTTTCGCCTTCATAATCTTTTAAAACTTCCTGATACAATCGGTTTGATTCTTCGTAAGTCAATGATGGTGATTCACTTTTTATGGTGTCCAATAACAAAACCGTTTCAAACGGAATCTGATTGGGATAATCGACCATTCTGATTTTTACTTTGGCAAACTTAAATCCGTACAATTCTTTGATATTAAAAATCTCCAAAATTTCGATAATATCACCATTGGCAATAAAACCAGCTTCATCAGATTCTTTCAACCAAAAATAGTTGTTTTTGACCACCATCAAAAAATCTCCAGTAGACAATTCACTTTCTTTATCCAGAATTTTAGTTCTGATTTGCTCATTATATTGATTCGCTCTTTTATTCGAACGAACAATAAATGCGGTATCTTCGATACTATAATTACTGTAAGCCGAATTGATCGCATCCTGAATATCGTAACCATCAATGAGTCGAACGATGTCTTTGAACTTTCGAACATTAAACTGAAAATCGGTAATAAAAGAATCTTTCAATAATTCCCGAAGTTCGGTAGCATTATACAAAATCCCAGAACTCTCTTCCTGACGCATTACTTCGTCGAGTTCGATATAATCAACTTCCTTATTATAGTTCATACTCAAAGTACGAATATCCAAAGCTGGGCTAATGTCTAAATTTACAGGAGGCAACTGAGCGGTATCTCCCAAAAGAATCATCTTGCAATTGGTCCCCGAATACACATACGAAATCAAATCGTCGAGCAAAGAGCCGTTGGCATACATTTTAGAATCGGAATCCACATCTGAAATCATCGAAGCTTCATCGACTATAAAAATGGTATTTTTATGTTTGTTTTGTTGTAACGTAAAAGAAACACCGCCACCTGTATTTTTCTTTGGAAAATAGATTTTCTTATGAATAGTAAAAGCAGCTTTGTTCGAATAATTTGCAATTACCTTAGCAGCGCGACCTGTTGGCGCCAATAAAACATATTTTTTATTGATTTCTAAAAGATTATTTACGATTGTTGAAATAACAGTGGTTTTTCCCGTCCCAGCATATCCTTTAAGAACAAAAATGCTATCATTAGTTGTTTCAGTCAAAAAGATGGCAATCTTTTGAAAAAAAATATCCTGATTGTAAGTGGGAGAAAACGGAAATTTCTTTTTTAAAAGACTGTAAAACTGGGAGGAAATCATTGTTATTATTTTGTTGCAAATTACGTTTAATAAATGACAATTTCAAAAAGCAATGACAATGGCAATAAAAATCAATAGCAATAGCAATGGCAAAAACCAATCTTAATTTCTAAAAGAAATGGCAAAAATAATGGCAAAAACCAATCTTAATTTCAATACTGATTTAAGAGGTTTAAACAGATTATTTTTCCCGATTGTCATTACTTTTACTATTACTCTTTTTCCTCACAGTTTGTCATTCCGTAGGAATCTCAAAGAACAATTAAGATAAAATGTATAGATTCCTACGGAATGACAAAAAACTTCGCGATTCCTTCGTGTCTCTTTGTGGTAAAACTTTCGACAACTACATTACTCTTGAAATTACTATTGATTTTTGAAATTGTTATTGGCATTGCCATTGCTATTGCCATTGAAATTTGTAAGTTTGTCATTCAGAAAAAACATTCATTAATGGACATTACCGAAAAGAAATATAAAAAACTCTCCATTCAGGTTTCTTTGACTGGACTTTCTTTTTGCTGTTTTGACACGCTGAACAATACCGTTTCATCATTCAAGGAAATCCATTTTGATCCTTTCGAGAAAAATTTAAAAATAGAAGATTTGTTTGCGAATGCTTTTGCAGAACATTCGGAACTGAATGAACAATACGATGACGTTCTTGTAATTCACAACAACAATCTATCGACTTTTGTTCCTACGCCACTTTTTGACGAAAATTACCTGGGAAGTTATTTGCAATACAATACCAAAGTTTTTGAAACTGATTTTTTTGCTTTTGACGAAATCAGCAATTACGAAATCAATGCCGTTTATATTCCGTATGTGAATATGAATAATTTCTTTATAGACAAATTTGGTTCTTTCGAATACAAACATGCCAACAGTATTTTGGTCACTAAATTATTGGATGCATCCAAAAATGTGGACACTAAAAAAATGATGGTGCATTTTAATGCCACTCATTTTGAAATCGTGGTGATTCAAAACCAAAAGTTATTGCTTTTTAATTCTTTTGAATACCAAACTCCCGAAGATTTTATTTATTACATCTTGTTCACTGCCGAACAACTGAATATGAATCCCGAAAATTTCCCTTTGGAATTAATTGGGAACATTACTGCCGAAAGTCCGTTTTTTAAAATGGCTTACAAATACATTCGCAATGTTTCACTTCTTGATGTGGAAGATTTACGATGGAACAATTATTTTTCTGAGGCCGAAAACAGAAATCATTTTATACTTTTCAACTCATGAGAATCATTTCAGGAAAATACAAAGGAAGACGCATTAGCCCACCAAAAGGTTTACCCGTTCGCCCTACAACCGATATGTCCAAAGAAGCTTTGTTCAATGTTTTAAACAATCATTTTAGTTTTGATGGTTTAAAAGTCTTGGATTTATTTGCTGGAACTGGAAATATTAGTTACGAATTTGCTTCTCGCGGAAGTTCGCCTATCACTTCTGTTGATGGTGATTTTGGTTGTGTAAACTTCATCAAAAAAACGGCTTCCGAATATGATTTCCCAATTGCTGCAACTAAAAGTGATGTTTTTAAGTTTCTTGAAAAATGCAATGCTTCGTTTGACATCGTTTTTGCCGACCCGCCTTACGGATTAGACCAAGCCACTTTTGAAAAAGTAGTTTTACTTGTTTTCGAAAGAAACATTTTGAACGAAGAAGGAATGATGGTGATCGAACATTCTAAATATACTAAGTTGAGTCACATGGCTAATTTTTCTTTTCAGAAAATTTATGGCGGTTCTATTTTTAGTTTTTTCGAATTTGAATCGGAACAAGAAGTAGAAGGCGATTCTTTAGAAAATGATGGTGATGAAGAATAAACGAGTATAATTGAAACCTCTCAATAAAAACCATTAAGGAAATAATTCTTTAATGGTTTTCTTTTTTGAAAGAAAAAAAACAGACCTATAAGCCGGATTCTGTTCTCGTCTTGTTCCGAAAAACGAAACGATACCTTATCATTTATCTAGCCTTGTTGTTACCAACAAGATCGAGCTACCTACCCTTCAACAACGGACGAGAAATCCTTAAATGCTGATATACTTGGTATTTCACCGCATAGAGTTTACCTGGTTTCACTACAGCATTACCTGTACATACTTTCTGTTGCACTTGTCCTATCCGCCGCGGCGAATGACGGGTGTTACCCGCTATGCTTCTCTGTGGTGTCCGGACTTTCCTCTTTATTCCGAACTTGATTCGGAATCTTTTCAGATGCTGAAACGAGTTCAGCATAAAGCGATAAGGCGGTCTGTGCGGCAAAAGTACAATAATTAAACCGTGGTAACAAGTCTAATAAAACTACTTTAGCAAGCAATTTACAATACATTAGAGATAAATTGGTTATATTTAAAGTCTTGTCTTTAATAACTTTTAAAACATTCAATAGTATGGACACAATATATCATTATGCTTCTGTTTCAATAGCTTTAGACGAACTAAACGAAAATGGTTTTAATTACGACTTCAACCAGCATGAAGATGAGATTTTAAAAACCCCTAGCAATTATGAAATCAAACACATCTATCGTTATGAAGGAAATTCTAATCCTGATGATGAAGCCATTGTGTATGGTATCCAATCTAAATCAGGAAAAAAAGGAGTTTATGTAGCTGGTTTTGCTGCCAATTCTATTAATGAAACTGGGCAAACTTTGTTAGATATTGATATTAAATCAAGAAAAAACAGACTGTGATTTTTGTACAATTTTCAATACCATCCAAATGTCTAAAATAAAAAGTACCTGAGGTTTCCTTATTTTTGTTTTGCGAAAAATAAAATAATTTTATAGGACAAGTAGGTTTTATAAATAGGAATCGTTTAACTCCATCATTTTAAATACAAAAATAACACTGCTAGAGTTCTTTTGGCAAAAAAATAGTTTTTAAAAATTTAGATTTCTACACTATGCACAATCACTTTCAACTGATTATCTAATTCTTCATTGGAAATTTTGCCTTTTTTTAAGTCAAAATTGTCATTAAAACTAGGCAATGAAAAGGTAGCTTTCACATCGGCACCATAACGTGGAAAAGCGTTTTTAGCAATTTCTAACACTGACGCTCCTCCTCTACTACCCGGCGAAGTAGCCATCAATAACAGCGGTTTTTCTTGAAATACCTTGACATCAACTCGAGAACACCAATCAAAAATATTTTTAAAAGCGACTGAGAAATTCCCGTTATTTTCGGCTAAAGAAACCACTACAAAATCAGCTGATTGTATCTTAGACAAAAAAGCTTTTGCCAATTCATGTTGCCCTATTTCGGCTTCGATATCCACACTAAACAATGGCATTTGATAATCGTTCAAATCCAAAACCTCTACTGTGGCATTTTCAAAAATAGAAGCGGCATAAGTCGCTAATTTTTTATTGATCGAGTTTTTACTGGGGCTTGCGCCAAAGGCTATTATTTTCATTTTTTTGGTTTTATGAGAGGTTCAATTTCTATAATTTCTTTTTTAATTCGGACCGAATATTTATTTGGTCTAATCGCTCCTCCAAAATTATTGGCATATACTTTTGTAAACTCAGCTCCGAAATATAAAATGATTGCCGAATAATACACCCAAACTAAAATTATTATCACCGAACCCGCAGCTCCATACAATGTTGTTACTGAAGAACTTCCTAAATAAAAACCTATAACAAACTTACCTATTATAAAAAGTAAAGACGTAAATGAAGCTCCAATTAAGGCATCTCTCATTTTGATAATTCCGTCAGGAAGCGTTCTAAAAATAATGGTAAACAATAAGGAAATTATAGCAAAAACGATTATAACATTAAGTACATAAAAAAAATAAAAAGCACTTTCCGGAAAGTAATTCATAATTCGACCGCCTAGTAAATCCATTACCGTATTGACCATTAAACTCACCAACATTAAAAACCCAACCGAAGCTATCATTGAAAACGACATGATTCTATTTTGAATGAATTTTTTTAATCCACGATTAGGTTTTGCACTAATTCCCCAGATATAATTGATTGAACTTTGAATTTCGGCAAAAACACCAGAAGCCCCAATAAGCAACATAACAATTCCAAAAACAGTTACAAATACATTACTATCAGCAAGAGCCACATTCTTAATAGCATTTTGAATTTGGATTGCAGCATCATTACCAATCATTTCATTAATTTGTCCATACAATTGTCCAGAAACAGCTTCCTCCCCAAAGAAAAAACCACAAACCGTAATGATAATAATTAATAATGGCGGAAGTGCAAAAATGGTATAATAGGATAAAGCTGCACTCAATTTAATAGCATTATCATCTAAGAAAGCCAAACTGCTTTCTTTTAAAAGAAATCCTGCTCTGGATAAAAATTCTTTGGGCTTCATTTATTTTGTGAATTTATAATCTTTCAAATTTATACATTTTAGAGTATAAAAATTTTCAATATTCATTTTAAAAATTACAGGATATCCATGTTGTGGATGTAGCGTTTTTTTTAGTTAATAGTTCTGAGTCCTGAGTTCTGAGTTTTTAGTCCCTGGTAACATAGTCCTATTCCTTAGTCGAAAAACTAAATTTTGCAGCTAAGCTTTACACAAAAAAAACTGCCCAATTGCTTGAACAGTTCTTTCTATATTCATATTTATTTTCTTTATTCTTTTCTCTTGCTTCTCGTTTCTTGCTTCTAAAAAAAAACTACACATTAAAACGGAAATGCATCACATCACCATCCTTAACAATATATTCTTTTCCTTCTACTTTGAATTTTCCTGCTTCTTTAGCTTTTGCTTCTGAACCGTAAGTAACATAATCCTCATACGAAATTACTTCGGCACGGATAAATCCTTTTTCAAAATCAGTATGTATCACTCCCGCTGCCTGAGGTGCAGTAGATCCAATATTGATAGTCCACGCACGAACTTCTTTTACACCTGCCGTAAAATAGGTTTGTTGTTTTAACAATTTGTAAGCAGCACGAATTAAAACAGATGCACCTGGCTCAGTCAATCCCATATCTTCCAGGAAAACCTGACGCTCTTCGTAACTTTCTAATTCAGTAATATCAGCTTCAGCACCAACAGAAAGAATAATTACTTCCGCGTCTTCGTCTTTAACCAATTCTTTTACTTGGTCTACATATTTATTTCCGTTTACAGCTGAATTTTCATCCACATTACAAACATACAATACTGGTTTTGATGTAATTAACTGAAACGTTTCTAATAAAACTTCTTCATCATTATTTTGTGGAAGAACGGTGCGAGCTGATTTAGCTTGCAACAATGTTTCTCTTATTCTATCTAAAAGTCCTTTTTCAGTAATTGCTTCTTTATTTCCTGTTTTAGCAGCACGATTTACTTTTTCCAAACGTTTTTCAACCGTTTCTAAATCTTTCAACTGCAATTCGATGTCAATTGTTTCTTTGTCGCGAATTGGATTCACATTTCCGTCAACGTGAACAATATTATCATTATCAAAACAACGCAATACGTGAATAATAGCATTACATTCTCTAATATTTCCTAAGAATTGATTCCCAAGTCCTTCACCTTTACTTGCTCCTTTTACCAAACCTGCAATATCAACAATATCAACAGTTGCCATTTGAACACGTTCTGGTTTTACTAATTCTTCTAATTTATTGATACGTGGATCGGGTACATTTACCACACCAATATTAGGTTCGATAGTACAAAATGGAAAGTTGGCACTTTGCGCCTTAGCATTTGACAAACAATTAAATAAAGTTGATTTCCCTACATTTGGTAATCCTACAATTCCTGCTTTCATGATCGTATTGTTTACAGCTAGCGTTTTTCGCTATGCGTTTTAGTTTTGATTTTAAAAGTTGCAAATATAATATATAAAATTCATAGATAGCCTAATTCCATAATTAATAAGAAACGGCTATTTTTTTTAATGCTACTCTGTCCAAATAGGAATGTTTCAAACAAAAAAAATCCTAAACTTATTTGCTTAGGATTTTTAAAATTTTAATTCAAATATATTCTTATTCGTTGTGCAAGAAAGCTTGTCTGTTTAACAATGTTTCTTCATCTTCAACATGATTATCATCTGGAATACAACAATCTACAGGACATACAGCAGCACATTGAGGCTCATCATGGAATCCTTTACACTCTGTACATTTTCCTGGAACAATATAATACACTTCATCAGAAATTGGAGTTTGAGCATCATCTGCATCAACCTCTGTCCCATCAGGAAGGATTACTTTTCCACTTAATTTTGTTCCATCTTTATATCTCCAATCGTCAGCACCTTCATAAATTGCTGTATTTGGGCATTCTGGTTCACATGCACCACAGTTGATACATTCGTCTGTTATGATAATTGCCATTTTGTTCTGTGTTTGTGTTTTTAAAGCAAAAATCTTGATTGTCAAAAAACATTTGACATAAGACTTTTGACTTTCGATTTATTAAATCTTACTTTTGTGCAAAATTACAATCAAAACATTTCATAAACAAACATTATGACATTAGAAAACAAAAAAAATATTTTTGTAGAATTAGGAAGGTTTTTAAGCCAATTTTCCGAAGCCGAAAACCTCCAAAAAGAAGGTGTTTTAGGCAATGCTATTTTTTTTGATTCTTTTGTTGATTTGATTCAACTTTCGCAATCGCACAATGGCTGGTACACTCCTGAACAAGTGCATTATGCTATACAATCTTGGGCGAAAGCCTTAACCAGCGAGAACCTAAACGAATGGTTGTCTATGTACAATTTTGACAACGTAAAACCTAAAAAAATTGCGCTGATATTAGCCGGAAATATTCCTCTAGTGGGTTTTCATGATTTTCTGTCCGTTTTAATAACTGGACATGATGTTTTAGTAAAAACGTCTTCAAACGACCAACATTTGCTTCCGTTTCTTGCAAAATACCTAATTCATATTGCTCCAGAGTTAGAAAACAAGATTACTTTTAGCGAAGGAAAATTAGAAAATTTTGATGCTGTAATAGCTACTGGAAGCAACAATACAGCCCGTTATTTTGAATATTATTTTAAAGACAAGCCTTCTATTATTCGAAAAAGCCGAAATTCTATTGCTGTTTTAAACGGCGAGGAAAGCAAAGAACAATTAATTGCTTTAGGCGAAGATATTTTTAGGTATTTTGGTTTAGGATGCCGCAATGTTTCTAAGCTTTTTGTTCCAAAAGGATACAAATTTGATTCCTTTTTCGAAGCCTTATTCGAATACCAGAATGTGATTCATTATGAAAAATACGCTAATAATTATGATTATAATAAGGCGGTTTTCCTGATGAGTAATTTTAAATTATTAGACAACGGTTTTCTAACCATAAAAGAAGACAGCAGTCATGCCTCTCCTATTTCGAGTGTCTTTTATGAATATTACGAAAACCTTTCGGATTTAGAAAAAAAACTAGAAGCTGAAGCTGATACTCTCCAATGTATTGTGAGCAATAATTTAATAAAAAACAGTGTTTCATTTGGACAGACGCAACAGCCTAAATTATGGGATTATGCGGATAATATTGATACTATATCGTTTTTGTTAATAACATAGAAAAAATTTTAATAATTATTATGAATAATTTAATGCTTATTCGAGTCCTATTACCGAAATTTGCATTTTAATTTTTTGGACTTAAACTACACCATGAAAAAACACAACTACAGCGCAGGACCATCTATCTTACCACAAGAAGTTTTTGAAAAATCAGCACAAGCTATTTTAGACTTCAATAATTCAGGATTATCAATTTTAGAGATTTCACACCGTAGCAAAGACTTTGTTGCAGTAATGGACGAAGCTAGAGCTTTGGCTCTTGAGTTGTTAGGATTAGAAGGAAAAGGATACCAAGCACTTTTTCTTGGAGGTGGAGCAAGCCTTGAATTTTTGATGGTTCCTTACAACTTGATGAAAGAAGGTGGAAAAGCAGCTTATTTAGATTCAGGAACTTGGGCTACTGCAGCTATTAAAGAAGCAAAACTTTTTGGAGAAACTGTTATTGTAGCTTCTTCAAAAGATGACAATTATACTTACATACCAAAAGGATATGAAATTCCTGCTGATGCAGATTATTTCCACTGTACTTCTAACAATACCATTTTTGGTACTCAAATGAAATCATTTCCTCAAACTAATGTTCCATTAGTTTGCGATATGAGTTCGGATATTTTCTCTAGACAATTGGATTTTTCTCAATTTGATATTATTTATGCTGGTGCTCAAAAAAACATGGGACCTGCAGGAGCTACATTAGTAGTTATTAAAGAAGAAATCATCGGTAAAAACGGTCGTGCTATTCCAAGTATGTTGGATTATGCCAAACACGTTAAGGCGGATAGTATGTTCAACACTCCTCCTGTTTTCCCTGTGTACGCGTCTCTATTGACATTGAGATGGATCAAGGAAAAAGGCGGAATTGCAGCGGTTGAAAAACTAAACAACGCTAAAGCAACATTGCTTTACAACGAAATTGACAGAAACCCATTATTTAAAGGAGCTGCTGTTGAGGAAGATCGTTCTAATATGAATGTTACTTTCTTATTGACTAATCCTGAGCACACAGAAACATTTGACAAAATGTGGAAAGAGGCTGGAATTTCTGGTTTACCAGGACACCGTTCTGTAGGTGGTTACAGAGCATCTATTTACAACTCTATGCCAATTGAAAGCGTACAGGTTTTAGTAGATACGATGCAAGCTTTAGAAAAAGCAGTTTAAATCCCCCTAACCCCGAAGGGGGAACTATATAGATTGTGGGTTTTACATAAGCTAAATAGGTTTTGGGATTTGGAATTTCAGTATTGGAATTTTATTTTAAAATGCTAGCAGAGGCTCTAGCCCCGATAGAAGTGGAAATCCTTGTGGAGGCAGGCATCTACGCCGACACAAGATTGAAACGGATAGCGGGAAATAGCTTCTAAACCATTCAATTAATTTGAGGATAAAACCTCCTAATGTAATAAAAAAACATGAAAGTATTAGCAAACGACGGGATTTCAAAAAGTGGAATCTTAGCTTTAGAAAAAGGTGGTTTTGAAGTAATCACTACAAAAGTTGCTCAAGAACAAGTAGCGAACTACATTAACGAAAATAACGTAAGCGTTATTCTTGTTCGTAGTGCGACTAAAGTTCGTAAGGACATTATTGATGCTTGTCCGGGCATTAAAATCATAGGTCGTGGTGGTGTAGGAATGGATAATATTGATGTGGATTATGCTAAAAGCAAGGGAATTCACGTAATCAATACTCCTGCTTCTTCCTCAGAATCTGTAGCTGAATTAGTTTTTGCTCATTTATTGTCTGGAGTTCGTTTCTTGCATGATTCTAACAGAAACATGCCATTAGAAGGAGACACTAAGTTTGATAACTTGAAAAAAGCTTATGCTAATGGTACTGAATTAAGAGGAAAAACTTTAGGTATTGTAGGTATTGGTCGTATTGGTCAGGCTACAGCTAAAATGGCTCTTGGTTTAGGTATGAAAGTGATTGCTGCTGATAGTTTTATTCCACAAGTAGATATTAAAGTAGAATTCTTTGACGGTCAATCAATAACTACAACTGTTGTTCCACAATCATTAGAATCTTTATTTCAAGAAGCTGATTTCATTACATTACACGTTCCTGCTCAAAACGGTTACATTGTAACTGAAAAAGAGTTTGCTACTATGAAAGACGGTGTAGGTATTGTAAACTGTGCTCGCGGTGGTGTTATTAACGAAGTAGATTTAATAAATGCTTTAGACAGCGGAAAAGTTGCTTTTGCAGGTTTAGATGTTTTCGAAAACGAACCAACTCCGGCAACTCAACTTTTAATGCACCCAAATATCTCTTTGACTCCACACATTGGAGCTGCAACAGGAGAAGCTCAAGATAGAATTGGAACTGAATTAGCATCACAAATTATTAGTTTGTTAAGCTAAAATTTAAGTTTTTATAATACAAAAGGACTCATGGTAAATAGCTATTGAGTCCTTTTTTTTATTAAATTTGGTAACCAATCATATAAAACAAATCTCATGTTAACACAATTATCACAATTAGTACAGGAATTTGGCGCAGATGCAGTTGTAAAAAACGATGCAATTCCAAATGAACACAATGAGGCTGTGCTAAAAGAAACCAGTAATTCTATTTTTTCCAGTTTACAAAAAATAGCAAGCCAAACTGACTTATCGCAAATAGCAGGCATTTTACAAGGCAAGGATATTGATAAAAACAACCCAACAGTAAAAGAAATTACAAATCAAGTATCTCATTCTTTAACCGAAAAGCTAGGAATCAATTCAGCAACAGCAACTAGCACCGCAACAGCAATGATTCCAAAAATATTAGGATCACTAATTTCTAAAGCTAACGATCCTAAAGACAATAGTCTAAATATTTCAGAGCTTTTAAATGCTTTAACTGGCGGGAATAGTCCAGAAAATGCCGGTATTATGGAAGCTATTTCTACTTATGGAATTCATTTTGGACTGGATCAAAATGCAGATGGAAAAGTAGATCTTGATGATGCTATTGAATTGACTAAAAAAGGAGGATTAGGCGGAATGTTGGGGAAACTTTTCGGAAAATAGAACTAGAAAAATAAGTAATCCAAATGCTATTTATTGAAAAGATAAATGGCATTTTTTTGCAAAAACATAAAATCAGCTATTTAATCCGTAATTTTAAGTCAAACTAACTTTTGCCATGAAAAATAAGCTGTATGTATTAACATTAATTCTAGGTCTCATTTTAATTAGTTGCTCTACTCAAAAAGCAACTATTGTAAAAGACAAAACGCTAAATTCAACTAGCAGTGACACTATCAAAATTGTCAATGAAGAATTAGAATATGAAGTTATTATTATTGACCCTGGTTTTTCTTTTTGGCTCAACTCTATGGCTCAACCCCGTGGATTTTACACCCAAAGTTATTTGGAAACCAAAAACCAATTGTATATCAACGAATGGAACAATCGTTTTTATCAACCGGAACGCTACAGCCGTGATTTATATGAAATGAGTATTGATTATGATCCCAATATTGATTATGGTTATGAAGTAAATTATTTAATCTACAACTATATGATCTATTTCCAAAATAATTATCGGCAAAGACTTTTTGGTCGTGTTCCTCTAAGATAATCTTATTATATTTGTTATTATCTAAAGTGAGCATGGACAAGTTAAAAAAACGTTGGGGAATAACATCTAATTATGATTTAGCAATTATTTTTATAGTTTTTGCTATAAACGGTTCACTATCGGCAAAAATCTCTAGTTACGCTATGAATCTTCTAGGAATCGATAGAGAAAACACCCATTGGCTTTTCTATTACATCATCTTAATTGTATTAGTTTTACCCTTATATCCCTTCTTATTAATGTTCTTTGGATACATTTTTGGTCAATCTAAATTCTTTTATCCTTTTTCTAAAAAATTGCTTCGAAGTATGGGATTGGGATTTGTATTTAAAAACAAAAATAATTAGCTTTCTTTTTTTATAATATAATAATAAATCCAGGTTAATGTAAACGATGGGATAATATCCGTCAAAGGTAAAAGTTCTTCAACAAAGGCAATAATTCCACCTATTTTCCCTACGGTTCCTTTATACATTCTGGTCATCAAAAAACCAGCTACTGGAGCCCAAACTACATCTGAAAACTCGCCTAAAAAAGGAATTGTAAACGATAGCATTCCGATAGCATCGAAAACAATTCCTAAAATCAGCTTTTTATATTTATCGTCCATTTTCAGCTCCTACTTTTCTTTTAATTTGTCCTTAAAATAAGTTCTCACTTTATCAATTTTAGGAGTAATTACAAAGGAACAATAGCTTTGAGACTTGTTTTGATTGTAATAATTTTTATGATACGCTTCGGCTTCATAAAAAGTAGAAGCAGCAGCAACTCTGGTAACAATTGGTTTATCAAAAACAGCTTCTTGGGTTAAAAAACGAATACAATCTTCCGAAATCTCTCGTTGTTCTTCATTATGATAAAAAATTTCACTTCTATATTGCGTTCCCACATCATTTCCCTGACGGTTTAAAGTAGTAGGATCATGAGTTGCAAAAAACAATTCTAATAATTCCCCAAAAGAAATTACTGTGGGATCAAAACTAATTTGAATGGCTTCGGCATGACCTGTATCTCCTTGACAAATTTCTTTATATGTAGGATTCACCGTGTTTCCTCCTATATAACCAGAAACAACACTTTGCACTCCTTTTAATTCTAAAAAAACCGCCTCGGTACACCAAAAACATCCACCCGCAAATGTTGCTACTTCTATCATTTCTTCTTTTTCCATACTATTTTTATTAACCGTTTCTCCAAATACAAAAACCATTCTTTACAGAACAGCAACTGTTTCTATTAACTCAAATTTATGCTTTTTAAACTAAAATTATGCTTTTTCTAATTTTTAAATCATTAAAATCTTTGTTTCTTTGTAAAAACTGCCCACTATGATACAAGCCAAAAACTTACACAAATATTACGACCAACTTCATGTTTTAAAAGGAGTTGATATACACATAAAAAAAGGAGAAATCGTATCCATTGTAGGTGCTTCTGGAGCAGGAAAAACAACACTTTTACAAATTTTAGGTACATTAGACAGTCCGAATACCCCCGTCCCTAAAGAGGAAGCAAATCTTAAAAACGGAATTGAGCTTCGAATTAATGACCAAAACATTTTGTCTATGAATGACAAAAATTTATCTCAATTCAGAAATCTAAATTTAGGTTTCATCTTTCAATTTCATCAATTGTTACCTGAATTTACTGCGCTAGAAAATGTATGTATTCCGGCTTTTATAGCCAAAAAATCAAAAAAAGAAACCGAAGAAGAAGCTATAAAATTATTAACTTATCTTGGTCTTTCTCATCGAATCAATCATAAACCCAACGAACTTTCAGGGGGAGAACAACAGCGTGTGGCTGTAGCGAGAGCTTTAATCAACAAACCAGCCGTAATTTTTGCCGATGAACCTTCGGGAAATTTGGATACTGCTTCGGCTGAAAACTTACACCAATTGTTCTTTAAATTAAGAGATGAATTTGGACAAACTTTTGTTATTGTTACTCACAACGAAGAATTGGCTAATATGGCTGATAGAAAACTGGTGATGGTGGACGGACAAATTAGTTTTTAAAAGTAACGGAGTGGCTAAGGCTCTAAGATACCGCCGAACTCAATACTTGCTTTTTAAACTTTTAAACCCCTAAAGCTTCTCCAACAAAAGAATGAACAAAGCTGAACTCAAAGATTTTCTGGACGAAAAAGTAGTACAATACAACACCCTTGATTTTATAGAAAGTGATCCGGTGCAAATTCCGCACTTATTTACACAAAAAGAAGATATCGAAATCGCTGGCTTTTTGAGTGCTACCATTGCTTGGGGCAACCGGAAAATGATTATCAAAAACAGCCATCGCATGATGGAATTGATGGGAAATACTCCTTATGATTTTGTGATGTCGCATTCTGATGAAGATTTGGTACGGTTAGAAACTTTTGTACATCGTACTTTTAATGGTCAGGATTTCATTGGCTTCATTAAAAGTTTACACAACATCTATAAAAATCATGATGGCTTAGAAGCCGTTTTTGCTAAACATCAAGAAGCCAATTCGATGCAAAAAAGCATTTCTGAATTCAAGAAAACCTTTTTTGAAATACCACATTTAGCTCGCACCCAAAAGCACATTTCAGACCCTTTGAATAATTCGGCAGCTAAGAGAATTAACATGTACTTGCGATGGATGTGTCGCCAAGATAATAAAGGAGTCGATTTAGGAATTTGGAAAACCATTGCCCCTGCTCTGCTTTCTTGTCCACTGGATGTTCATTCCGGAAATGTAGCTCGAAAATTAGGCTTACTGACTCGCAAGCAAAACGATGGAAAAGCGCTCTTCGAATTAGATTCTAAACTTCGAGAATTTGATGCCACTGATCCTGTACAATATGATTTTGCTTTATTTGGTCTAGGTGTTTTTGAAGGCTTTTAGTTTTTGAAATAAACAATCCCGTTTTACTATAGTTCGAGCGCAGTCGAGAATCTTTATTGCATCTCGACTGCGCTCGATGTGACAAAAAAATTGAATTTTTATATGACTAACTGCTATTACATTGACTTTACAACCTGCTTTAATACTATCCTCCCTTATCAATCCAAAATCCGTTCGACAGATCATAAAAACAAATCTGTTGAATTAGATCTGTTAGAATAACACAATTAATAGAGAATAAACTAAATGATAGATCCTGAAAAGATTAAGCTACAAAACGCTAAACCAAATATATTTGCATGAATTAAGTAACTATTTAAGTTTTATTTAACTATTTTTTAATGGATCATTTCCCGCTATCTCTCGTTAAATTTATTCAAAAACAAGTTAATTATTCTTTCAAAATTTGCCTTTCCTATCGAAAAATATTCTTCTAAAAAATTATCATATTTATTACTCCTAAAATCATATAAAATATCTAATAGAGCTTTGTTTAAATTGGGCTCAATAAAGAAATTTAAGTTTGATTTTACAATACCCCGATGTAGTGCTATTTGAAATAATATTTGATTTGCTACTAAAACTAAAAAATTACAAAATGGAAAATGCAATCCTAATTGCAAAATGTAACTCCTTAAGGACTTGGAACACTTAATTTCCAAAGTGGTAAAAAAAACTATTTCGAAAATATATAGAAAACCACCTATCAAAGATCCAGATGAATTATTGACTAAGGATAAGGATACAAAACGACAGAAAATCGCTTTTCAAATTAGATACTAAACTTTGAGAATTTGATTCCACTGATCTTGTACAATATGATTTTGCTCTTTTGGGGCTAAGGTTTTGAAAAGTTTTAATTATTTCTGACGAAGGAGCAAAAAAACAAAACACAATTCCTGTAATACTTTTACATAAAATTATCATAAAAAATGCACTTTATCGGTTTTTTTATGCACTTAATCGATACAATTGTTTTTTTTTATTATTTTTACGCTGTAAACAACCCCAATACAAAACTAATAACCTACAAGAAAATGAATCTTTCAAAAAAAATTGTTCTGGCAGAGGATAATTCAATCCTTTCAAAATTGTTGCAATTCAAATTAGAAAAAGAAGGTTATAAACTTTTAATAGCTACTAATGGTAAAGAAGCCGTTGATCTAATTGAGGAGAACAATCCCGACATGATTCTTACTGATATAATGATGCCTTTCATTAGTGGGCTGGAAGTAATTAGCCATGTTAGAAACAAACTGGAAATGAAAACTCCTATTGTTGTATTTTCTTCTGCAGGTCAGGAAGAAATGGTTCTGAACGCTTTTAACTTAGGTGCAACCGATTTTATGAGCAAACCTTTTAGTCCTAACGAATTAATCATTCGTATCAAGAGGTTGTTGCAGTAAAGTTTTAAATCAACTGTTATGTTTGAATTACTCCAAAATAGTATTGTTGCATTATACAATTCGCACCCAATTATTCAATTTTGTATTGATTTATCATTGCTTTTTATAGCAATCATAGTTCTATTACTTATCTATCTAAAAAATCTTAGAAATCGATTACGATTAAAAGGACGAATTGAAGCGACGTATCAAAAAAAATATGAGTCTGATCTTATAGAATATCTATATGCTGGAAATGAGGATGACACTAACATAACTGTACAACAACAAAAAATTGTTGTTTATTTAAAAAAATGTGCTGAAAATCGTTTAAAAAGAAAATTAATAATTGCCACTTTTTTAAAACTTAAAAATGAGATTTCAGGTGAAACTGCCGATGCAATTCAAAATTTATACTATCAAACAGGATTAATCAACTCAGCTACTTCTAAACTTAAAAGCAAAAAATGGGACAGTGTAGCTCGTGCTATAAGAGAGTTAACACAATTTGAAATTAAAGAAGCACATGATGCAATTATTCTATTAGTGAATCATCCTAGGAAAGAAGTGCGTAATGAAATTCAAAAATATTTAGTCAAGTTATTTCGTTTTGATGGACTTAAATTTTTAAATGTATTAGAAAATCCACTTTCGGCATGGGATCAAATTCAATTACTAGAAATTTTAAATAAATTTACTAATTTAGAGATTCCGGAAATGAATAATTGGTTGCAATCTAAAAACAATTCTGTTATCTCATTTACGCTAAAATTGGCTAAAATATACAATCAATTTGGAGTTAAAGACGAAGTTATTGCACTTTTTAACCATCCTAATATCGATATTAGAATTGAAGCGATAGAAGTTGTTACGCATTTAGGAATTTACGAAGCAACTGCAATTTTAAAAGAAGATTATTTTACTAGAACACTAGAAGAGCAAATTGCTTTTTTCAAAATGATGGAAGATATGGCAATGCCTGAAGATATTCCGTTTATCAAAGAGCACATACAACACGAGAATTTTTTCATTCGAATTTCAGTAATGAAAATCTTAAACTTAATTATTGTTGACGAAGATAACACTTTTAGAATCAACACCATAACTCCAGATTACTCAATAGATAACGATTTAACTATAGCCAGTTAATTATGATTATAAATTTACCCGAACAACTCATCAACTTTTTCGATTATATTTTTTTTGGTTTTGCTGCGGCTGCTATATCATCTTATATTATTTTAGCAATAATATCAGCTTTTGAAACCGTTAATTATATGAAAAAAAATAGTTTTGTAAACTATACCGAAATATTATCATCATCCATTTCTCCATCTATTTCTATCATTGCTCCTGCGTATAATGAAAGCTTGAACATTGTAGAAAATGTGCGTTCTTTGCTTTCCAATCATTACGTAAATTATGATGTAATTATTATAAATGATGGTAGTAAAGATGATAGTTTAGAAAAACTAATTGCGGCTTACGATTTAGTTAAAGTAGATTATTTAATCAACAATCAGATTCCAACAAAGCCACTTAGAAAAGGCGTATTTAAATCTACAAATCCTGCTTTTGAAAAATTGATTGTGGTTGACAAGGAAAATGGAGGAAAAGCTGATGCACTAAATTTAGGCTTAAATATTAGTACTAATAAGTATGTTGCCTGTATCGATGTTGACTGTTTATTACTAGAAGATTCTTTGCAAAAAATGATAAAACCTTTTTTGGAAGCTACCGATCACAAGGTTATTGCCGCTGGAGGAGTTATTAGAATTGCAAATTCTTGTATTATAAAAGACGGTAAATTACTTGATATCAATTTTCCCAACAACCGAATTGTAAGAGGACAAATTTTAGAATATCTAAGAGCTTTTCTATTGGGTCGAATGGCATGGAGTAAACTTAATGGATTATTAGTTATCTCAGGAGCCTTTGGATTATTTGATAAAAAAATCGCACTTGAAGTAGGTGGATACGACACTAAAACAGTGGGCGAAGACATGGAAATTATTGTACGAATGAGACGCTATATGGAAGAACAAAAAGTAAAATATAAAGTGGCTTACATTCCAGATCCTCTATGTTGGACAGAAGCTCCAGACAGTTACAAAATTTTTATCTCTCAAAGAAACCGATGGACTCGTGGTACCATTGAAACACTTAAAAAACACAGAAAAATAGGATTCAATCCTAAATACAATTCATTAGGAACTCTTAGTTATCCATATTGGTTTTTATTTGAAAGGTTAGCTCCCATTGTAGAAGTGCTAGGCTTGTTTTACTTTTTATTACTTATTGTGACCAATAATGTTGTTTGGGATTACGCCATAGTATTTCTTGTTTTAGCCTATCTTTTCACAGTATTATTTTCTATAATTACCATCATAACCGAAGAGCTTACTTATCACCAATATACTAAAAAAGGAATGGGCTTGCAACTCGTCAAAACTGCTTTTACAGAACCCATACTCAATCATCCCTTTATTTTATATGCAGCAATAAAAGGAAATTTTGATTACTATTTCAACAAAACCATCAAATGGGGCGAAATGACTCGAAAAGGAATGAGCAATAATTAATTTTAAAATTTACACAAATTATCTTCAATGGACAATAATCAACAAGTAAAAAATCACTTTAGCTATGGCTATTTGTGTTTTTCAATGGCAATCACTTTTTGGTTCATTAGTATTTTCGAAATTTTAGCTAAATATTACGCTGGAATTGCAATTCCTAACAGTGGCATTGCGCTATTTTACAAACTTATTAATGATTTTTGGACTGTTTTCTTAATCAGTCTTTTATTTTTACCACTCTATTTCATCTTGCATTATAGCAAGATGAAATGGAAAGACATTCCTGTAAAAGTTGTTTTTTTACTAATTATTATTGGTCAATTTGCATTAACTAAATACCATTTAACTACATTAGTAAATCTAGGAGCTGATTTTTTAGGGTATTCTACTGATGATATGTACACCACCGTAACAGCATCAGAAACATTTTCTATTTTATATTTTGTACCATTTATTTTTTTTCCATTGTTCTTTTGGGGAATTAACACCTTAATTTCAAAAAAAATAAATTCCAAAAACTTATATGCAATTGCTGGAATAACTACTGTTTTTTGTTTTGGAATGAAATTTTTTATACCAAATATTTCAGAATCTCAGTTTCAAAATAAGTTTGCCTATTTTACAACCGATATTATCCGATTTCAAGAAGATAAAAAACAATTCAGTGCTGCCAATTTAAGTTATAAAAAAGAATATCCTTTGTTAAAGCCTTTTTCAGCCACACCTGATGTTTTAGCTCCTTTTTTCGAAATTAAAGACGAAAAACCAAATATTGTTATGATTATTGTGGAGGGATTGGGCGATGAGTTTGTTGGGAAAAATGAATACCGTGGCTTTACCCCATATTTAGACTCCTTAATACCAAAATCATTATATTGGGAAAATTTTGTTAGTAATGCTGGACGAACATTTGGAGCCTTGCCTTCTATTTTAGGTTCATTGCCTTACGGCGAAAAAGGTTTTCTGGAAATGAAACCCTTACCAGCTCACAGCTCACTTATTAGCATTTTAAAATCTAATGGTTACAACACTACTTTTTACTGTGGTGATGAATCCAGTTTTGACCACCGTATCAATTTCTTAGAATACAACAACATTGATGATGTTATTGATATTAATAAATTTGGGCCAAGCTATAAAAAAACAAAAGCAAACTCTGGAGGTTTTAGTTGGGGCTATCCTGATGCTGAAATTTTCAAAAAGACGCTTACTGAAATTGAAACTAAAAAAGGGCCGCGCTTAGATATTGTTATGACCTTAACCAATCATGAACCTTTTGATTTTCCAGAGAAACCTGAGTATTTAAAAAAAGTAGATCATATTATCAATACAAACAAAACGCTAGACCTTTCAAAATCGGAAGTTGAAACCTATAAAAACATCTACGCGAGTTTGTTGTACACCGATCATTCGATTCAAAAATTCATGGAATCTTATGCTAAAAGACCTGATTATAAGAACACTATTTTTGTGATAACCGGAGATCATCGTTTGATTCCAATTGCCCAAAAAGACAAGTTATGCCGTTTTCATGTGCCATTGTACATCTACAGTCCGATGCTCAAAAAAGCTGAATCCTTTAAATCGGTTTCATCTCATTGGGATATTACTCCTAGTTTACTTTCGTTTTTAATGAATAATTATAAAATGAATAAACTGGAAAAAACAGCTTGGATGAGTTCTGGTTTAGACACGGTAAAGCGTTTTAGAAACATTCATACTATTCCTATTATGCAAAATAAAGGCGTAATCAATGAGTTTATCTATAAAGAATATTTATATTCAAATGGCGATTTGTTCAAAATTGATCAAAACTTTGAAACCACTAAAATTAGCGATAGTGAACTCTTAAAAACAATAGAAGATAGTTTACAAGAAACAAAAAAACTCAATGCTTATTTGACTCAAAAGAACAAAATTATACCAAAATCTTTGTTGATTTACAGCAAAGCATCTTTCGAATTTTCAAAAGAAGAATTAGCATTTATCAAAAAAGAGACTGCGAAATTAAACACCGATCAAATCTTCTTTAAAGCCAGAGATTTAGCATTTAATAGTCAAAGAAAAGAAGCACGTGTACTATGCAATTACATCTTAAATGAATTACCTAATTATGCCGATGTAAGAACGTTAAAAGGAAGAACGCTAGCATGGGACAAAGATTATAAAAACTCTGAAAAAGAATTATTAGAGGTTATAAAAAGAACGCCTTTCTATTATGATAGTTACCTTGCTTTAATGGACGTTTATTGGTGGACTAACCAAGATAAAAAAGGAATTCAAATTGCTAAACAAGCTTTAAAAAACGACGTTAAGAATCCTGAATTAGGTATTAAATTAGCTAAAGCATACCTACGAACAAATCATAACGCTATGGCACATCAAACCATTGATAGTATGCTAAAAAAAGACCCAAACAATAGTGAATATATCAAACTCAAAAAAGAATTGAAATAATGATAAGCAAACCAATTATCAAATTAGCGATACTGTTTACATTTGCTTGCTTTTTCCAAATGCAAGGACAAGTTGTTACGCCATACAATGGGAATCCTGATACTTCTTTTGAAACAGCAAGACAACTGGCTTTTAATCAACAAAGAAAACAGGCACAAGACACCTTAATAAATATCTTGAAAAAATATCCAAACTATCATGATATTCGTAGTTTCCTAGCTTCTACCTACGCATGGGATGGCGACTATAAAAAGGCCAGAAAAGAGTTTGCTTATGTTATTGAAAAAGCACCTCAAAACAAAGAAAACTGGATTGCTGCTATTAAAAATGAATCTTGGAGTGATGCACATTATGACGCTTTAGCAATGGCTAAAACGGCATTGAAGATTTTTCCAAACAATCCCGAAATTACTTTGCTAAAAGCTACCGCGCTAAAAAACACTAATAATCCACTAGAGGCACAAACTGAGGTAAAAACTATTGTTACCAACAACCCAGAAAATCAAGAAGCCAAAGAATTCTTAGATAATTTAAACAGTACATTGCGTACTAATACTATTGGATTAAGAGCAGCAGTAGATATATATTCTAAAGTATTTGATCCGATGCAATACTACACCTTAAGTTATGGTAAACAAACAAAATACGGAAGTATTATAGGTAAATATAATTTCAACCGTCGTTTTAACGAAAATGGTTCTCAAATAGAATTTGATTTGTATCCTAAAATAACCAAAGGATTGTATGCTTATGTAAATATTGGCTTTGCAAATACTTTCCTTTTTCCAGATTTAAGATATGGCGGCGAATTGTACAAATCACTACCACATAGTTTAGAAATTTCGGCAGGTTTTCGAACTTTAAAATACAGTACTACAACTAATATTTACACAGGTTCTATTGGTTGGTACACTGGAAATAGTTATTGGTCATTACGCCCTTATTTTACCCCTGGTGAAGGAGGAACTAGTACATCAGCTGCATTAAACTATAGAAAATACAGAAGTAATGCCGATAATTATATCGGTTTGTTATTCAGCATGGGGGTTTCGCCAGAAATAAACCAATTTAATGATGCAAACAATGCGGCAATTGTAAATTTAAAAACACAACGTTTTAACCTAAGTTACTTCTTTACAACTAATAAAAATAAAAATGCTTTAGGCGCACAATTGGATGTAGCGCATCAAGAAATAAGTTTTGATCCAGGGAATTATTTTTGGATTTATTCGCTTACAATTTCCTGGGATTTAAGATTCAAATAAATCATTTTCTAAGCTCCATCTGCAACACCAATCATTAATCAATTCCACAGCAAATTGGCAAATTTTTATTTTTTGAAATCGTCAATATGATTCTGATTTTTTATTCGGCTACAATTTCAGTATTGAATGTTGAAAAGGGTAAATTTTAATTAGCGAATTTGCGGTAAAAAAATAAGCTAGCCTTTCTATTTTACCGTTATTTTCAAAAAGACTATCTTTGCACAAAATATACGTTTTATGGCTACTTTCGAGCAATTCAATCTTCCTAAATCATTACAAAAAGCAATCGATGAATTAGGGATTACTACCCCAACTCCTATTCAGGAGAAATCTTTTTCTGTAATTATGTCTGGAAGAGATATGATGGGAATTGCACAAACAGGTACAGGTAAAACCTTTGCCTACTTATTACCAATACTAAAACAATACAAATTTAGTGTTACGCATACTCCTAAAATTGTCATTTTAGTTCCTACCAGAGAGCTTGTTGTTCAGGTTGTAGAAGAAATAGAAAAGCTAACCCAGTTCATGTCTATTCGAACTATTGGGATTTTTGGTGGTGTCAATATCAATACACAAAAAAAATCAGTCTATGAAGGTTCAGACATTCTTGTAGGAACTCCAGGTAGAACCATGGATTTAACGCTAGACAATGTGGTGCGCTTTGAAGACATGCAAAAGTTGATTATTGACGAATTTGACGAAATGTTGAATTTAGGTTTCCGAACTCAGATTACAGCCCTATTAGCGATGATGCCTAAAAAACGTCAGAACATTTTATTTTCGGCGACTATGACCGATGAAGTTGATGCTATTTTGAACGATTATTTCGATTATCCAGAAGAAGTAACTCTGGCAGCATCAGGAACTCCATTAGAAAACATCAAACAAATCACTTATAACGTTCCTAATTTCAATACCAAAGTCAATTTGCTAAAACATTTATTAGCAACCAACGAAGACATGAGTCGGGTTTTGATTTTTGTAAATAACAAAAAGATTTCCGATATGCTTCATGAGTCTATCGAAGAAGATTTTGAAGGGCAATTTGGTGTGATCCATTCCAATAAGTCTCAAAATTACCGTTTAAATACAATGGCTTCCTTCCAGGAAGGAGCACTTCGCGGATTGATTACAACGGACATTATGGCCAGAGGTTTGGATATTTCGAATATTACTCATGTAGTCAATTTTGAAATGCCCGAAGAACCTGAACTGTACATGCACCGTATAGGTCGTACTGGTCGTGCCGATGCAACAGGAACTGCAATTAGTTTTGTTACACCACGCGAACAAGAAGCTAAAGTTGAAGTTGAAGTGCTAATGAATACAGAATTAGCAATTGAAGATTTCCCTGAAGAAGTGGAAATTTCTATAAAATTAATTGGCCCTGAAAAAGACAGACAGCCGATTAAAATTTTAATGAAAAAACCAAAATTGACAGGAGATGGTGCTTTTCAAGAAAAAAGCAAAAAGAACAAAAAAGTCAATTTGGGTGGACCTGGTGTCACCAAGAAAAAAACGCATGGTTCTGTTAATAGAAACATGCTAAAAAAACAAGCTGCAAAAAAGAAGAAGAAAAAATAAGAGAACAGATTTTAGAAGGCAGATTATAGAAAGCACAAAAAAAATCAGATTTTAGATTAGATGTTGTCCATCTTAATCTAAGATCTGATTTTTTCATTCCCACTTCTAACTTCCAGCTTCTAACTTTTAGAAACTTTACTTTGTAAAAACCACGCAAACAGGAGAACACAATTCGATTCTTTTTCCTGTATCAGTTAACTCCCCTGTTGTCTTATCTCTTTTAAAAATGACTACATTATTCGAATATTGATGGGCAACCAAAAGAAAATTCCCCGAAGGATCAATGGCGAAATTTCGAGGTCCTTGACCCAATGTACTCGTTTGTCCTAATGACTCTAACTTACCATTCTTTTTAACTTTAAAAATAGAAATAGTATTTGCCTCTCCTCTATTTGAAGCATATAAAAATTTCCCGTCAGGCGAGATATGAATATCGGCTGAACTAAAAGTTCCAGTGAAACCTTTTGCCAAAATAGTAGTTTCATCTATTTTTTTTAATTTTCCATCCGAATAATTAAAAGTAGTTAAGCTACCATCTAATTCTTGTAATAAATAAACCTTTTTTCCGTCATTACTAAACGTTAAATGTCTGGGTCCACTTCCTAATTTCACAGCAATACTATCTGAAATTCGCAAAGGTTCATTTGTTGAATTGGAATCATAATGATAAGAATACACCTTGTCGATCCCTAAATCATTAGCTAAAACAAACTTTTTATCCGGTGAAAAATAAACCATGTGAACATGTGGTTTCTCTTGTCGTTCTACATTTATTCCTTTACCAAAATGCTGAATTACCTGTTTAGCTTCTGTTATACTTCCGTCTTCATTCTTTCCAAAGACAGCAATATTTCCTCCAGAATAATTAGCAACAATAACATTTTTTTCGTCATTAATAATATAACAAGGATCTGCACCTTTAGAATCTTGCTGATTCATGAGATTTATTGTGCCACTTTTGGAATCAAATTTAAACGAACTTACTGCACTATTAGCGCCATTTTCATTAACAGCATATACAAATTGATTATCATTAGAAACCGATAAATAACTAGGACTAACAACCGAAGAAGAAGCATTTTTAAAATTAAATTCAGCAGTATCCATATCAAAATCATAGACATAAATACCTTTACTTTCGCAACTGTTAGTATAAGTACCAATAAGTAAATTCAATTTATTTTCCTGAGCTTGAACCCGAATACAAAACAACAACACACATGCAATTAGAATACCTTTTTTCATTTTCTTATTTTTATGAATGCTAAAATACATATTAATCCACAACGGATAATCTAATAAAAACATGATTTGGTTTGGCAGACTGAAAATCTGTGAGGTTGAAAAGTAAAATTCACCGCAAATTCGCAAATTATTTTTTTCTTTCCAAGTCTTTAAATTTGCGAATTTGTGGTGAATATTTTTAGAAGCTGAAAGGAAAATACACTAAAGTGCATAGTTTTAACTATTTTTGGGTACTAAATAAAATCAAAAATAAGAATGCAATTCAAACATCCCGAAATTTTATACTTTCTGTTCTTATTGATTGTACCTATTTTGGTTCATTTGTTTCAATTCCGCCGATTTAAAAAAGAATATTTCACGAATGTTCGGTTTTTAAAATCACTAACTATTCAAACCAGAAAAAGTTCGAAATTAAAAAAATGGTTGTTGCTTTCTTGTCGTTTATTGTTGCTTACATTTATTATTTTGGCTTTCGCCCAACCTTTTTTTGAAGCTAAAGACAACAAGAATAGTTCTAATGAAATGTATATTGTTCTCGACAATTCTTTTAGCATGCAAGCCAAAGGAAAAAAAGGCGAATTACTCAAAAGGGCTGTACAAGAATTACTGGAAGCAACTCCCGAAAACAAAAATTTCTCGCTTTTAACCAATACCGAAAGTTATTGGAATACAGATATAAAATCGGTTAGAAGTACGTTACAAAATTTAAAATACAGTGCCATTCCGTTTGAATTAGATCATGTAATAGCCCAAATAAATGCACATTCTACAAATGCAAAAAAAGATATTGTTATTATAACGGATGCTATTGGAATTGACCCAAAACAACTCAAAAACATTTCTAAAAATGATGTGAGTTATTTTATCATTCCAAAATCAGAACAAAAAAACAATGTTGCTATTGACAGCGTTTTTATTAACGAAACAACAAATGATTTCTATGATATTAATGTGAACGTATCCCGTTTTGGAGACGATATAAAATCCATTTCATTGGCCATTTACAATCAAAATAAATTGGTTGCAAAAACGGTTGCTAACCTAGAAACTTCGAAAAAAACTTTGCATTTTACTATTCCTAAACAAGAATTTCAAGGCTACGTTTCCATTTCTGATAACAGTTTGAGTTATGACAATACCTACTATTTTAGTATTTCGAAAGTCAAAAAAACCAATATTATTAGCATTGGCGAAAGTGCCAAAAGTCAATTTCTACAACGCATTTACACCGCTGACGAATTCAATTACAGCAATACTGAATTAACTGCTTTAAACTACAACAACCTTGAAAAACAAGACGGAATTGTTTTGAACGAATTAGACGAAATTCCGCAAGCCTTACAAATTACGGTAAAAGATTTTGTTCAAAAAGGCGGAAATCTTATAGTAATTCCGTCGGCAAAAAGCTCCATTGCCACACTCAATTCTTTTATGGGGAATTTTGGAAAAATCCAATTCAAGTCTTATGAAAATGTGGAAAAATTGGTCAGTAAAATCAATTTCAATCATCCACTATTTTCTGGTGTTTTTGAAAATAAGATTACTAATTTCCAATATCCTTCTACCAAAGCTTCTTTTGCTATTTCCAATTCTAATCCTGCAGCATTATTTTATGACGATCAAAGTGCTTTTTTATCAACTATGATTACAGCTGTTTCGGCAGTTTATTTGTTTTCGGCACCTATCAATACCGAAAATTCTAACTTTCAACAATCGCCATTAATTGTTCCTGTTTTTTATAAAATGGCTCAGTTTAATCAAAATAATGGTGTAAATGCACTGACTATTGGTAATTCAAATCCGTTTATCGTAGATGCTTCGCTTTCGAAAGACGGAATTTTAGAAGTTAAAAATTCGAACGAAAATTTCATTCCTATTCAGCAAATTATGAATGCTAAAGTGAAGATGACTTTTAATGATTTGCCTTTAGAAGCAGGGAATTTCGAAATTTACAATCAAAAACAATGGATAGAAAACATTAGTTTTAACTACAATAGAACTGAAAGCAATCGAAACCCGTTGGACAACAACTTGCTATCCGAATACAACACCGCCGATTCTATTGAAAGTGTTTTTCATGATATACAAACCGACCGAATGGATAATCAACTTTGGAAATGGTTTGTTATCTTTGCACTGCTCTTCCTACTATGCGAAATGGCTATTATAAAATTCCTGAAATAAAAACTTGCTCTTTATATGAAACTAATCATCCGAAACGCCAAAATTATCGACCCTCAAAGTCCTTTTCATAATCAAACGGTAGATATTTTAATAGTAGATGGATTCATTGAAAAAATTGGAAAATCATTAGACAATTCAGACAATGCAGAAGAAATAAAACTAGACAATGTTCATGTTTCACAAGGTTGGTTTGATAGCAGTGTTTGCCTTGGAGAACCAGGTTTTGAAGACCGTGAAACGATTGCAAATGGACTTGCTGTTGCTGCAAAAAGTGGCTTCACAGGCATTGCTTTACAACCTAATTCTTTTCCTGTAATTGACAATCAATCTCAAATTAATTTTGTGAAAAGCAAAGCCAATTCGAGTGCTACTGAACTTTTCCCGATTGGTGCTTTGACCAAAAATGCCGAAGGAAAAGATATGGCGGAATTGTTTGATATGAAACAAGCGGGTGCCATTGCCTTTGGTGATTACAATAAAAGTTTAGACAATGCCAATTTGCTAAAAATTGCCTTGCAATACACCCAGGATTTTGATGGCTTAGTGATTGCTTTTGCCCAAGATGAAAAAATAAAAGGAAACGGTGTGGCTAATGAAGGCGTTGTTTCTACTCGTTTGGGACTGAAAGGAATTCCGAATTTAGCCGAAGAATTGCAAATAGCCCGTAACTTATTCTTACTCGAATATACAGGTGGAAAAATGCACATTCCAACTATTTCTACTGCAAAATCGGTTGCTTTAATCAAAGAAGCTAAAGCCAAAGGATTGCAAGTAAGTTGCAGTGTGAGCGTACATCATCTAACATTGACCGATGAAAAACTAGATCATTTTGATACCAGATATAAAGTTGCTCCGCCATTAAGAACCGAAGAAGACAGGCAGGCTTTATTAGCTGGAATTTTGGACAATACCATCGACATGATTAGCAGTGACCATAATCCAATGGACATTGAACACAAAAAGATGGAATTTGATATGGCAAAAAATGGAACGATTGGTTTAGAAAGTGCTTTTGGCGCTTTGATGAACGTATTGCCTTTAGAAAAAGTAATCGAAAAATTAACTTCTGGAAAAGCGGTTTTCAACATTGAAAGTTCTTCAATAAAAGAAGGTTCGAAAGCGAATATCAGCTTATTCAATCCTGAAGTAGAAAGCATTTTTACTAAAACAGCTATTTTATCGAAATCTAAAAACTCTGCCTTTTTAGGAATGGAATTAAAAGGAAAAGCATACGGAATTGTAAATCAAGGAAAATTAATTTTAGCATAAACAATGAACAATACAATTGAAGAAGGAAAAACAGCCGCAATAACCAGTTATATTTTAGGAATTGGCGTTTTTATTGCCATGTCTATGAATGCCGAAGACAAAAATCCTTTCGCCTCTTTTCACATTCGTCAAGGACTAGGGATTACCTTAACGTTTATTTCGCTGGGCTTGATTATTAGTAATTTTGACAGTATGATGATATCGGCTCCAATGTGGATATGTGTTTCGGTACTTTGGTCGTATGGTATTTTTAGCGCTATAAAAGGCGAAACGAAACCGATGCCACTTGTTGGAAATTTATATCAAAAATGGTTTAAAAGCATCTCTTAAAATCTCAAAAAAACAAATCCCAAATTCCAACCTCAGTATAATATAGAAGAAGAATCAAGTTCCAAAACTGAACACTAATCCCGAAGCTTCGGGACTGAACACTGAACACTAACTATGAATCTATCCTTAGAACACCTCATCAGAGAACCCAAAATAAAATTAGATAAAAACCCTTTATTGCTATTATTACACGGTTACGGCAGCAATGAAGCCGATTTATTCTCATTTGCATCTGAATTACCCGAAGAATATTATGTTATTTCGGCTCGTGCTCCTTATGATTTACAATACGGAAGTTATGCCTGGTACGCTATTAATTTTGATGCCAATGAAAACAAATTTTCAGATCACGAACAAGCTAAATTATCTAGAGATTTAATCGCTCAATTTATTGATGAATTAATTGCTAACTACCCTATTGACAAGGAACAAATTACTTTATTAGGCTTTAGCCAAGGTGCTATTTTGAGTCAAGCAATTGCGCTCTCCTATCCTGAAAAAGTTCAAAAAGTCATTGCCTTGAGCGGCTATATCAGCGAACCTATATTTGAAGAAAATTATAAAAACAATGACTTTTCAAATTTAAAAATATTTGCAGCTCATGGAACAGTAGATCAGGTAATTCCAGTAGAATGGGCTAGAAAAACCAAATCCTTTTTAACTAATTTAGGAATTGAATCCGTTTATAATGAATATCCAATAGGTCATGGCGTTTCGCCTCAGGTTTTTAATGATTTTAAAAACTGGTTAATTCAGAAATAAAAAATTTTAACTATTTCATATTCATAATTTTCAATTGTCTCCAGCTTTAGCTGGAGGGATAGGGAGTCAATGTCGAATTGGCTTTAGCCAAAATAGTTTTCTTTTGGCTAAAGCCATTAAAAACTAGCTGAATTTTATTCCTCTAGCTAAAGCTCAATGTGATTAAGTTTAACTTTTCAGTCGTCACTTCGAGTAATTTTAAATAATAATACGATAGCTTTATTATTTAAAATTGTATCGAGAAGTTTTATATAAACTAGACGATATTGGCTTACAATTTTTTGTCTCAAATTGTAAGACCCAAACGGGCGAATCCTTAGCTTAATGACATTGAGCTTTAGCTGGAGGTAATTAGTGTCTTAAATAGGATATACTGAATAGTTACAAAAAATTTACATAAAAAAATCCCGTCTGGTTCTAAAAAACGAGACGGGATTTTTTATATTTCAATACTACTGCTTTTTAGCGGCAGTTTTTATCTAAATGTTTTTTCTTTCTGTCTGGATTAGTTGTATTTCCATTACAATCCGGAATTAAATTAAAAGGAGTTATAACTCCATTTACCGTTATTTCAGATCGTGTAGTAAAACCATCGCCATCATCATCAACATCTCTAAAGTCCGGTATTCCATCACCATCAGTATCGTCGTTGTATACATTACCATCACCGTTAATATCTTCAAGATAAGAAGGAATTCCATCATTATCAAAATCCGATCTTTTAACAGCATACAATTTAAAACTAAACACTAAAGGAGAGTAACTTGGTATAGAACCTTGTACTCTATTATAATAAGCTAAACCAGAAGGTAAAAACATCACTCCTGCTCCAAAATTATTATAAGTAACTGTTCCGTCTGCATTAGAGACAGGAGTGTCTCCAGTCTTAAACTCAGGAAAAACCTCACTCCAACCTGTAACAACATTATTTAAACTAAAAAACGATTCAGGATAAATCAATTTCTCAAACTCACTCGCTAAAAGTACAGATGGTACAGCTGGTTGTGCAGGTGTATCACCTGAAGCTGGAACAGCTTCTTTTGCCACTGTACGATACAAATAATCTCCTTTATAAGCTGTTAAAACCTCATCAACATTACAAGGTGACTCTCCTACTCCTTCTCTTAAAACTAAATAATAAAGTTCATAAGTTATTCCATGTAATTCAACAGGCTTTTTCAATAACTTTGGAAAAGTACTCCTATTCAAATATGACATTATAGAAGGTTGTGTATCCGAATTTGTTATTTTTTTAATTATTACATCATTATCAGCAAAATTAGGATCTTCTACATCTATATAATAAGTCTCCAAATATTCTTCAATAGCAGCCTTATCAGTTGCAAATTGTTCCCCAAAATCTCTAAGAGGCACTTCTTCAATTGAGTTATCGTCTTTCGAACATGAAAATAAAGAGAGGCATGTAATTATTAAAATAAAATAATACTTAAATTTGTTCATTATAGCTGAATTTTAAGTGCGCAAGATACAATATTGATTTATTTTTGTAAACTATTTAACTCTGATTTTACAAATTTTATGCGAATAGATAAATATTTATGGTGTGTCCGATATTACAAGACTCGAAATCTGGTGACCGAAGCCTGCAAAAAAAATCATGTCACAGTAAACGGCATAGTCGCCAAGCCCTCTAAGGAAGTTTTTCCAACGGATAAAATCACTTTTAGAAAAGATCAAATCACACAAATCATTACGGTATTAGACATTCCTGAAAACCGTGTGGGTGCTAAACTAGTGGATATTTATAGAAGAAATGACACTCCTGCGGAAGTGTATCAGCATTTGGAATTATTAAAATTATCCAAAGAGCATTATCGAAAAAATGGAACGGGACGACCTACCAAAAAAGACCGAAGAGATATTGATGAATTTGGGAACGAAATTCACGAAGACGAAGAAGATTAAAGTTCAATCCCGAAGTTTCGGGATAAATCCCAAATTCCAAAACTTCGAGATAAAAAACTAAAGTTATATATACGTTTTAAAATTGGAAGTTGGTATTTTTTATATTGGAATTTAAATTTAGTTACATTAGCAAAAAAATAAATCATGAGCAAAGACATTATATTAACAGATCAGGAAATCAAACACAAAACAAAAAGAATTGCTTACCAAATCTACGAAACCTTTATAGACGAAGAAGAAGTTGTTCTTGCAGGAATTGCTACAAATGGTTATGTATTTGCTGAAAAAATTGCTCAGGAATTGAAAACCATTTCGAGTTTAAAAATTATTTTATGCGAAGTTTACATAGACAAACAAAATCCAAAACTTAGCATAAAAACCTCTATTCCTTCTGAAGACTATGCTAATAAAGGATTGATTCTTATTGATGATGTGTTGAATTCAGGCACAACCTTAATTTATGCGGTAAAACACTTTTTAGATGTGCCCTTAAAAAAATTCAAAACAGCTGTCTTAGTAGACCGCAATCATAAAAAATATCCTGTAAAAGCGGACTTTAAAGGAATTTCTCTTTCTACTTCTTTGTTAGAACATGTACAAGTAGAATTTGACCAAAACAACAACAGTTATGCTTGGTTAAGCTAAAATCTCCAAAATATCATCTACAGTCTGCTCAATCGTTTTTTGATCTACAGTAACAATATGCTGCGCTTGATTGTAATAATAACTTCTTTCAAATAAATGGGTAGCAATAAACTCTTTCATCTCAACATCATCTTTGTTTGCTATGAGGGGTCTATTGCTCTTATTTAACGACAATCTATCTACTAAGGTCTCTATAGATGCTTTTAAGTAAATAGATAATACATTTTCTCCTTTTAATAACTCATGATTATTGGCATAACAAGGAGTTCCCCCACCTAGACCGATTATAATTGGATTGGTAAAATTCAGTAATTCTACAAAACATTCGTGTTCTAGCTTTCTAAAATGGATTTCACCCTTTTCAGCAAATATCGTTTTGATAGTCATTTTTACCTTTTTTTCGATAAATTCGTCCAAATCGATAAAAGGAATTTCGATTTTTTTTGATAGTTCTTTGGCAATAGTTGACTTTCCGCAACCCATGTAACCTAACAGTATAATTTTCTTCATAGAATAAAACCCTATAAACTAAGGTGTTAAAATTTATTATTAAAAAAAGACAAATTTATAATAAAAATGCTTGGAAAACTTAAAATAAAGTCCTTATATTTGCACCCGCATTCAAGGAAAGAATATGACTCGATAGCTCAGTTGGTAGAGCACATCACTTTTAATGATGGGGTCCTGGGTTCGAGCCCCAGTCGGGTCACAAATTGTGATTTAAAACATAATTTCCTTGAGCATTGACTCGATAGCTCAGTTGGTAGAGCACATCACTTTTAATGATGGGGTCCTGGGTTCGAGCCCCAGTCGGGTCACAAAAGGTTAAGTAATTTTTTTACTTAACCTTTTTTACTTTTAGGCCACGTGGAGAAACGGTAGACTTGCCATCTTGAGGGGGTGGTGCTCGCAAGGGCGTGTGGGTTCAAATCCCACCGTGGTCACTATTAAAGCCTATTTATAGGGCTTTACAAAGGTTTTAGCCGACATTTAGCCGATAATTTTAATTATCGACTTAAAATGTTTACTAAAACCTTTTTTAATTACTCTAATGCCTTGTTTTAGAGTTTAACCATTTCAGAAAAGACTGAAAAACTGCTATACCTTTTACGTCCGAATAATTCAGAATACAATTTATTCGTTTTATTAAACGCCTGGGCTTTGGTTTTTGAAGCTTTCAATAATTCAAAATAATACTCATAAAAGCCTTTTGAAGTAGATAGTCTTTTCATTAATTCGTTTTGACTCTCTAGTTGCATAATTTTCTTTTGCAATTCCTGTTGTTCAATCAAATTCATAATTTTATTTTATTTTTATTAATAGATTAAATTCATAAACATTCACACCCCCCCTACAAAAAAACACAACCGAGTATAATCCTAGCTAAACAGCGATGTACAACAATTTAAATCCATAGAGATTTTACCCCATACCCCCGTTATTGATAGTAAATAATTATTATATTTGTTCCAGTTTTACACATTGCCTGTGTAATCACTATTTGAACAAATAAAAGAGAGTAACTATTTATAGTAACTCTCTTTTTGTTTTTAATTCAATTTTAAAAACCCCCTATTTTTTAATCCGATCTAAAAAGTATTCTTTTATTTTGTGGTAGTTTAATATTTTTTTCATTTTGATTAATACTATTGGAACTCTTATTTTGCCAATCAAATTCATCTTTTAACCACTTCTTTAAAGTAGTCACGGTAATACGATTGAAATTCATATCATTAAATTTTTCAATACAAAAATCCCAATCATATATTTTAGGTTTGTAATCAGCAATAAGATTTAAAAGTTCTTTATTGAAATTTAATTCTAAATAATCGAAGTGAGAGAGAGCATTTTTATTACTCACCCTCTCTATTTCTTTACTTTTTTCTTTATTTATATTATTACTTTCTTCTATTGTTGCCGTTGGTTTGCCATTTGTTCGCCGTTGGTTTGCCGTTTGTTTGCCCTCATCAATAGCATTAAATGTAATTATATCATATTCTACAAGGGTTAACAAAGTATATTTATTTGTCGTTTTCTTTACTAAATATTTTCCTTTTATAAGTTTGTCTAATGCGGTTCTAACTTGCTTTATTGTTAATCCAGTTTCTAAAGACAAATTACTAACACTCGTTACTTTTTGCCCTCGCTTTATCAATTCACCTTTCCAAAAAGCATCTTTAAAATTAGCATCAATTAATAAATGTTCATACAATCGCATCGTTAACGGCTCTTTATAATATTCATTACTTTTTATATCCCGCATGATTGCCAAATAACCAACGTCAACACTCATAACCATTATTTTTTATATTTACGGTTTTCGTTTCCATATCTTAAAATAATTTCAATTGGTTTGATACTGGGAATAAATCGGGATTGGTTGTATAAATCCCCACTTTACCGTGTCCAGTTATGTTACATTTACGAAAACCTACTAATGCTATTTGATTCTTTGCCCGTAGTGTTTTAACGTGACGGCAAATAGATTCTCTCATTACATTTGTTTCTTTGTCGACTTCTTTCATTGTTTTAGGATATTCAAAGAATGCATTAAAAACAACATTTAGTTGGTCGTGACCGTTTGCCTGTGAATTATTACTATTTTTCATTTCCGTTATTCTTTAAGAGGTTTAACGGCTTCAAACACTTCGGTTCTTTTATACATTACACGGTTTCCGATCCCGTAGCTTTTCAACTTACCAGTTTTCGTGTGCTTCCAAAGAGTTGTTTTATTTATCGATAGTAATTTACAAACCGCATCCCGTGTAATAAAATCATTTTCGGGTTGCTGCGGTTCGGTTACTGTTTTAACTCCCAACAGCGGTTCTAGTGCTTTGGCTAACTGTTCAACTGTTATACCATTTAAAAAAATTTGTGCCTCCATTTGTACTTATGTTTTAATTAATAAGTACAAAGATGAATCTATGCGTTTGGTAGTATTTTTGGTAGCGTTGACTTTATAACTACTTCTTTTAATTAGTTATATCCGAGTTCAATTTTTTTATAAAATTCAATAAACGGATTTAATATTTTAAAATCCATTTCAACACAATACTCATAAATTTTTGTGATTTTATCAGGATCATTAAAAATGTTTGTATTTCTTTTTACTACTGTATCTTGACGCTTACTATCACCAATGTAAGTTTTGTATGAAGACCATTGTTCAGGCTTCAAATTCTTTGCTAATTGTGTAGGATTTTTATATTTTCCCAATAGCGTTTCAAGTTCTCCCGTTGCAATCCAAACCCCAACAACAAACCAAACTTCATTTTCATAATTTTTAATCCTGATATTGTTTATTGAATTACCAGTAATACTACTTTCAATCCAAAATTTTAAACTTTTCAATTCGTTGTAATTAAACAATTGACTTACTCTTGAAGCCCAATAATCAAAAAGTTTATCAGGCGGGTAATTCTCAGGATAATTATAATTAGGGTTATTGGCGATCATTTCACAAATAGTTCCTGTTATAGCACCAATCCTATTATCAATATCAATTAATAACTCCTTTTTTATATCAATATCAATTTTATTAACCTTTTCGGGAACTTTAGAGATTAATAATAAATATTCTTGAATATCATTTTTATTAGTTTGAATATCTTTTAAAGCCATTTGAATAAAGTTTTAATGTTTGCCTGTGTTATTCTTTTTGGTCGCCTGTGTTTCTAATAACTTCCATAACGGGCGGGGTAATGGTTTTTGGTGTTAGTTTACTGAAATATTCTAACATTTGATAAGCATTATCGTATGTCGTTTTTCCGATATAATGCAAAAACATACGCTCTGAGCCGTGAGCCGTGATATTCATTAATACGGGTGTCGGAATACGTCCGTAAAAATTAGTTGCAAAGGAACGGCGACAAATGTGACTACTAATAATTTCGTGTTTTGGGTACACATCTTTAACAGTTGGTTTGCCTTGTTTGAGCTTTTTACGTCCTTTGGTTGGCATAAATAGTTCAGCTTCTTTACAGACATCTTTAATGTATTCGTTAAAATTCGCCAATGAAATTTTATAAGGCAAACCGTTTTCAATTATTTCGAGTGCTTCGGGCAATAATGGAATTGCAACCAGTTTGCCTGTTTTTTGTTGTTTTAGTTCAATTATTTTAATTCCGTTAATGTCTTTTATGTTTTTGGCTGTGATACTCAACAAATCCCCTCCACGCTGTCCAATCAAACAACCTAACAACAACCATTTACGGGCGTTTATCAATGCTTCACGAATTAAGGGTGCTTTTTTTATTGCCTCCTGTTCCTGTTCATTTAAAAAAACAATGTCTTCGGGTTCTTTACTTTCCGAAACGCCTTTGATGTTTTTAATTTGCACCGAGGTTTCAATATCGTTTTTTGAAGCATCAATACAAATGGTTCTTAAATTGGCTATATTTTTTCCTACATAGTTAACGGAATACCCTTTGCCAAATAACCAAATTTTGAACTTTTCAACAAATTGCAAATTAATATCTTTTATCAAAATGCTTTTACCTTTTGGCGTTTCGGCTTCATAGCGTTTAACCGTGGCTTTAAATAACTTCAAATTTTGAATACGTCCAGTACTTAATCCAATTTGCTTTTTTTGGTTTTGCTTATAAGGTGCTTCATCAATGTATTTTTGAATGTAGTTTGTCAATACATCGAGTTCAACAATTGGGATTTTATTATTATTTATGTCAATTTGAAGTTGCAACCAGTCGCCTGTAATTTCGACTCCGTTACTTATTGCATCATTGTAAGCCGTTTCAATGTGCTTTTGTAGTTTGTCTAATTTAGATTTTAATCTTTTTAGGTTTTCGTTTTTCGGGATTGGTTGCTTTTTTGGTTCACTCCAATCATTTACATCGATTGTCAAACCCGTTTTTCTTTTTAAGTCAATTTTCTTACTCACAATGAAACGAACCGTAATGTTTGACATTGCACTTTTGCCCTGAAGTATAAATTTTATAGTTGCCATTGGTTAAATATTTGAACAAACCAAAGATATAAAAAGTTAGCCGACATTTAGCCTAAAAAACACAAAAAGCCGACCATAAGCCGACAATTTACGTATTGCAATAAATTTAAATAAATTATTATAACTCAACAATAACAGTACCTAACACGGCTTTAGTATCCTTTTAATTCATTACTAATTCATCAAAATACACAGGGTAACACCCCACCGTGGTCACATTCTCAATTTTAAAACCTCTTATCACAAGGGGTTTTTTCTTTTTTTCCAAAAACAAGACAAAAATCCATATGACAGCTAAACTTTAATTCAACAACATTAATACTGTATTTAAAATTATTGTTTTTATTAAATCTAAATAAATTGTAATGAAAAAATTTATAGAGTATATTTGCCATTATTCTAAACAATCTATTTAAATCATATATTTTATGAAATCAAACATTTTAAAAACAATAACTGCAGTTCTTTTATTGTTAGTTGCTAGTCCTTCTCTATTTGCTCATGCTTTATGGATTGAAACAAAAGCTATGGGAACAAAAGGAAAACCTCAGGAGATCTCAATTTACTTTGGTGAATTTTCAGAAAATGATATTACTAAAGCCGATAAATGGTTTTCTGATTTAAAAGATTTTACATTAGTAGTAATTAGTCCTTCTAAAAAAGAAATCAAATTAAAATCTACAGCTTTAGAAGATAAATACCAATCATTTTTTACACCTGAGGAAGAAGGAGTTTATACAGTAGTAATGCAACATACCGTAAAAGATGTTTATGGTACTATGAAATTAGATTACAACTCAAGTGCTACTATTGTTGTTGGAAACAAATCAATTGGAAACGTTGCAACTGCAAACCCTAACAAAATTAGTGTTTTTCCTGAAAATGCTTCTTCTGTAACAAAAAACACAAAGGTTACCGCAATAGCTTCATATAATGCTGCTGTAGCTAAAGAACAAAAAGTAAAAGTTATTGCACCAAATGGCTGGGAAAAAGAATTATGGACAAATGAAAATGGAGAATTTTCGTTTACACCTATCGGGTCAGGAAATTATATGATAGAATTTTCACAAACCGAAAAATCTGCAGGAGAACACAATGGAAAAAAATACGATGAGATTTGGAAAATGGCAACTTACCAACTTAACGTTCAATAGCATTTCATTATTTATTACCATAAAAAAAGGTCTTTAATTTAACGATTAAAGACCTTTTTTTGTTTTTTATTCTTGCTTTTAGCTACTTTTTCAGACTTTACTTTTTTGCATAATCATTATACATTTGACCCCAATTGTGACCAATACTGTTTAAATATTGTCCGGTTTGCGTTTTATAAATCTCAAAAATAGCCGATATCGGTTTCATGCTTTTATATTCAACCGCTTTTTTGCGAGCTTTTTCCATTAATTTATCAATCTCAGCTCTTTCATTAGCGGTTATTTCTGGAACTACAGCCTGAACTTTCATAATAAAAAAACCATTCAAATGATTTAAAAAATCATAAATACAATCATAAAAGCTACTTTTTGCTTTTATAAAATGAAACTTTAAGTTATTGCTATTCGTTATTTGACGATAATTATAAATAGATTTTAAAATGAAAATTTTTCTATAACATCACAAAAAAAACTACCCTTTCCAAGATTTTAAAATTAAATTCACTGATTAACAATCATAATAATTTTCAATTTCATACATTTAACAACCCATTTATTAAATTAAAAAAACTAACTATGAAAAACCTACTCTTATTTTTATTTCTTCTACTATCGGCAATTGGTTGGAGTCAAACTGCAGAAAACTATTTTGACCAAGCAATGAAAAAATCAGACGCTGGAAATGCTCAAGGCGCAATAGCCGATTATACTAAAGCCATAAAAATGAAACCTGATTTTGTTGTTGCCTATTTAAACAGAGGAATGCAAAAACTTAAAATCAATGATCTTCAAGGTGCATTAACTGATGTTAATAAAACCATAGAAATGCATAACGACAATACTTATGCTTACACAACCAGAGCTAATATTCATTACAAACTAAAAGATTACAAATCAGCTTTGAACGACTGTAACATAGCTATCAAATTTAATACAGGAGATTACATTACCTACAATCTAAGGGGATTAACCTATACGCATCTGGATGACAAAAAAAGTGCTTGTGCCGATTTTACAAAAGCTATACAACTGGGAAGTCAAAGTGCTGCTAAAAATCTCAAAATGTTTTGCAAATAACATCAATGAATAACTGATATAGAGGTGATTTGTTTTTTTTAAATGTATAACTGTCTAAGAAAATAAAAAATAAAATACCTTTAAAAACTAAAAAAAGCAGCTTCAAAATTTGAAGCTGCTTTTTGTTATGTATTGGACAATCCTATTTTTGAGTTAGTTTCTTCAATTCATTCCCTCCTGGAATTTGCATCTTATTAGTCAAAATAGAAATATCGCTTAAACTAAAAACCCCTGTTAATGACATTAAAACCGATCGATTAATACCATTTGCATCATCATCAATAAACATTAAAAACTCTTTTAGTTGATTGCTTCCAGTACGTTTTACATCTATCGTAATTTGTTTTCCGTTTTCGTTTACTTTTTTTAATTCTTCTAAATCAGCCAATTTAATATAGCTTTCAGCTACATCTTTCATTTTTTTAGCAGCTATACTATTTGTAGTCGAAAAAACTTTTAAATTTTCTAAATTTCGAATTAATTTCAAATATTGCAGTGTTTCAATATCAGACGGATCCACTTTTACTTTACTCATTAATTCAAACATTTTTTTGTTGACCACCACCGAAACAATTTCCTCTTGTCCATCAAATTGATCGAAAACAGTTTGTCCATAAAACGAACTTGATGCTAATGCAACTAAAAATGTAAGGAGTACTTTTTTCATTTTCTTATCTTTAATATTAAATTTATGCGCTTTGTTATAGCTATACTTACCATTTCTATGCCAAATATTTTATATGCTGGTTTAAATGTTATAACGTGAAATAGTGTCATTTATGCAAAACCAAAAAATTATTCATTCCAAAAAAAATCAATAATAAAACTAAAGATAGTATTTTTACGTTAATACTTATAATAGTTTCTAATTATGAAAAGTCTAAATAAATACATACTCCTTCTATTACTACCCCTTTTGTTCTTGCAAAGCTGTCAAGACCAAGATGATACATTACCAGAACCAACTTCTCTGGATGTTCCTAAATTTATTTGGAGAGGAATGAATTCCATGTACTTATGGCAGGAAGAAGTTCCTGATTTAGCTGACAATAGATTTATGGATAATATGGAATACGAAAGTTTCTTAGGCAAATATACTCCCGAAGAACTATTTGAAAAATTACTCTACAGAGCCCCAGGTTCAGATAAGGCTAATGTTAATAGCACTGTTGACCGATACAGTTGGATAGTTAGTGATTATCTCACGCTAGAACAGCAATTAGGAGGAACAACTAAAAACAATGGGGTGGAATTTAGTTTAAGTCTTGTAAACACGGATCACGTTATTGGTTATGTACGTTATATTATTCCAAATTCAGATGCGGCTACAAAAGATATTCGGCGTGGAGAGATTTTTTATGCCGTTAATGGTACTCGTTTAACCTTAACAAATTATCGCAGTTTATTAAATAGTGCAGCTGAAAACTATACTTTAAATTTTGCTAATCTTACTTATGATGCCAATAACAATCCTGTAATTACTCCCAATGGCAAATCATTAGCATTAACCAAAACTAATTTAGCCGAAAACCCTATTTTTATCAAGAAAATAATCAATAGTGGACAGCACAAAATTGGTTATCTCATGTACAATGGGTTTTATGATAGTTATGATTTAGAACTCAATGATACTTTTGGCTATTTCAAATCCGAAGGTGTAACCGAATTGGTTTTAGATCTAAGATACAATGGTGGTGGTTCAGTACTAACTGCAACCCGATTGGCGAGTATGATTACAGGGCAATTTAGAGGCGAAATTTTCAGCGAATTGGCGTATAATACAAAAAAATCACACCTTAACAGAAAATACACTTTTACAAGTACTATCGATGGAACAAGTCTAAACAGTTTGAATTTGAATACTGTTTATGTTTTAACTACTAGAAGTACGGCATCGGCAAGCGAACTTATTATTAATGGTCTTGATCCATATATCAATGTAATCCAAATAGGAGATAATACTGACGGAAAAAATGTAGCTTCGGTTACGCTTTATGATTCACCTGGATTTATTAAAACTAATGTAAATCCTTCACACCGCTATGCCATGCAGCCTATAGTGGCGCGCTCTGTAAATGCCATAGGTTTTGGTGATTATTTAGAAGGCTTAGTCCCCGAACATCGATTATTAGAAAGAATACAAACATTTGGTGTACTTGGCGATCCATCGGAACCTTTACTGAGTACAGCAATTGGAAAAATAACTGGTACAGCTAGAATGATTCCTGAAAAAGCAACCAATACTTTAGAATATTTAAATGATTCTAAAACACTTAGAGGACAAAATAGGATGCACTTTGAGCAATAAATCATTTTAAATAATACAACAAAAGGCTCTCATTTCTGAAAGCCTTTTTCACACAACCCTAACATTAACTCTTTACAACGAATTAATTGTTAAAATAAAAACCGTTTGGCCCTATACCAACGGTTAATTCTTTTTCTAATGTTCCGGTAAGATTATAAATAAAAGCTTTACTGTCTTGACCAAAAGTACCTCCATCAGCTATATAAATACGATTATCTTTTACTGCAAAACCGTAAATATAACCTGTAGCTGAAATAGTAGCGGTTAAAAGAGGAGTTGTCGAAACTGATGTAGCATTAGTATTGATCACATAAACTGACTTACCAGCGGTATAAAATATTTTATCCTCTTCGATATCTAAAAAAGATGCTGTGTCAAAATCTTGTGGAAAAGTAATTCTAGAAACTGATTTGTCTGATAATTTTACTTTAACAATTTCATTTGTACTATCATAAGGTCCTCTTAAAATATATAAAATTCCATCTTTTACTTCCATTGTATTAGCACTTGAACCAATAGTAACTGGAGTTTCTAAAGCTTTAGTTGCTATATTTACAACTAATAATTTCTCACTATTGTACGGCTCTGTAATGTATAATTTACCATTTTCTTCAACAATTCTATTTCCTGTTCCATTCAAATTAATTTTTGATTCATACTTATTCGTTTTTAAATCAATAATTGCAACATAATCATCTGTATTACCTGTAATTACCGCTGCATCATCAGCAGGTTTTCCATACGGTGCATACGTATTTGCATTAGTTACATACGCTTTTCCATTTTTTGCAACACCATATCTTGGATTTTCAAGTCCACTGTCAATTTTAGCAATCAACTTAAAGGTATACCTGTTAACAACATTGATAACATTTGAACCACCAGCAATTATATAAGCATTCTCTCCATCAAAAAAGATATTTTGCAAGTAGCCACCTGGATTATCGTTACTATTATTTGGTCCATATACATCTTTTGTAAATGTAACTAAGTCATCACTTAGAAAAGAAACACTGCCTTTTTCTTTAGATCCTTCGTTTAGGATAAAAAATCCATTGTCATAAATCCCTTTAGGATCATCATTAGAAACATCGTCGTCGTTAGAACAAGAAACAAAAAGCGATATGCTTAATGCTAATAAAAATAATTTAGTTAATTTCATACTATTAAAATTTCAAGGTTAAATACATATTAAAATTGCGACCTGGCATAGGTCTGCTTTCAAGACTTTCGTAAACTTCATTAAATAAATTTAGAACCTGAAAGCCTAGTTTAAAAGATTCTAAAAATTTAAAATCATAATCGATTCCAATATTAGTCACCTTATAACTCTTTACCGTTTCATCCGGATTATTATCGGTTCGAGTATAGACAAAACCATTATATAAAAATTGACAATTGGTCGAGAATCGATTTCTGGAATAAGAAACAGCAGCTGTTACTTTGTTAAATGGAACAAAGAAAAGTTGTTTTTTGGTAATGCTATTTTCTGAAATTGTATGAGCATAAGTAGCATTGGCAGCAAAAATATTTTTACCCAATTGCTTTCTCCAATTCAATAAAGTTTCGGCTCCATAACTAGCTACCTTATTCGTGTTTTGTGGAGACCAGATTCCATTATTCCCAGGAACCCATTGCAACATATCTTTTATTTTAAAATAATAGAAGTTTTGCGTTAGAGTAAGATTTTTAAAAGTAAAAACATTTCCAATTTCTGTCTGATACGAGCTCTCTGGTTTCAAATCCGGATTTCCTCCTTCTTCCCAATACAAATCGTTGAAAGTTGGAATTCTAAAATTCCTGGATAAATTCATTTTTAATTGATACAATTCACTAATCTGATAAGATGAGCCAAGAGAAAATAAAACAGGCGATTTATAATTATCTGTAAATTCTTTTCGAATACCAATTTCGTTTTTCCAATTAGATAAAATGTCTTGTTTTACCAAAAAAGCCGCTGAACTAATCTCTCTGGTATTGTCGCCAAAACCACTACCAAAACCTTTTGTTCGATTATAATCAAAAATGGCATTAATTTGTGTTGATTTAAATAAAGTATATCCTAAATCAGCTTTGGTTGTCAAACTTTCCGTTTTTCCGAAGCTATAATTATTTAGTGCTTTGTTAGCAAAATATTGATAATTTTCAAAAATATAAGCTGTTTTAAAATTGGTCGTAAACCTTCCAAAATCGCCGTCGTATTCTAATAAATTTCTATTAAAACCATTTACATACTTACTTTTTGTTTCAGATTCTAAAATTAATGAAGTATTTCGATCGGTATTTGAAGTTTGAGTGTATAATTTTAAAGTGTTCTTTGCATCCAATTTATATCCTAAATTGGCACTCATAGTTATAACCTCATATTCACCATTTTGATTCCAACGCTGCTCTCCTCTCCAGGTATATTGATTTAAGTATTTATAATCATTTGTGGAGCTGTTTCTTGAAAATCCAATGTGAGTACTCCATTTTCTGTTAGAAATATTCGCTTTATAATTTATTCCTAAAGTATTAAAACTCCCATAATCAAGTTTTAAATTGTTTTCAAATTGATCATAAAACACCAAATCATTATTTAAATGAACCGTACCTCCGATGGCTCCGCTTCCGTAAATCAAACTTCCTCCGCCAGCCTTTACACTAACTGAATTGTAATCAGTACCTGAAATGGTATTAAAATCAGTACTTCCATTCATTTGTGAATTAATATTAATTCCGTTCCAAATTACTGCTGTTTGCGAGGCTGTTGTACCTCTAAAAGAAACTGTAGAAAGCATTCCGCGACCGTACTCTTTGAAGTAAATTGTGGAATTAAAATTTAATAAATCAGTCAACAAAGCTTCATTTTTATTGATAATAGAATCATTAAGCTTTAAAACGGATTGCGAACTGGAATATTTTTTAAGATTAGCATCAGAAACTATAACTTCTTTCAATTTGGTAATAGTATCGTTCTGCGCCGAAATAAATTGGCACAACAACAAAATAAAAAAAACAAGTCTTATCCTTAAAGTCATAATTTCTAAACTCTTTTTCCCGAGAGTTCGATATTTATTAATGTTTAAGGCAGGTCTCCTGGCTTGCGTCTTGTTGTTTACCTTCTCATCCGCCGTGGCGAACAATGGTTTTGTAGATAACAACAAGCTTGATAGCTTACAGTTGCGGGTACAGCTCAAGATTTTGATTAGTGATTATGAAATTTAAATTGCAGATATAAAATCTAAATTCATCAATAATCATTCACTTGATTCCCTTTTAATGCTATTTTTCAATAAAAAATAGCAACCTCAATACGGCAGCAAAGATAAAACTTAATTCAGCTAAAAATCAAATTTATATCAATATTTGATATAGTAATCATAAATCACTAAAAACCAGTAATATAGATATTTCTAATTCAAGTTATAGTTATAGTTCTATCTTTATAACATCGCCAAAATCTACTTTGTTTGTAAAAGCGTCCTTCAATGGTGAATTTGAATAGGCACACAAAATGCTTCGGATTACTCCAGCATGCGTAATAAGCACTATTTTTTTCGAATTATATTTTGAAACCAATTCTTCTAAAAACTCATTTACACGATAATGTAAAGCTACAAAAGATTCGCCATTAGGAACGGTTACATTTACAAAATCAGTCATCCAAGGCGTAAAGTCAGCTTCAGGAATAGCGTCCCATTTTTTCATTTCCCAATCCCCAAAATTCATTTCCATCAATCGAGAATCGATACTAATTGATGAAGATGATAGATATTTTGCCAACGCTGTACATCGAGATAATGGACTCGAATAAAAAACAGCATCAGATGGTAATTGTTTTTTTATTGATTCAAATTGTTCTAAAAAAGGTACTTTCAAATCCACATCAGATTGTCCGTAACAAATGCCTTTTTTGCAAACCGTTTCAGTATGTCGAACTAAATAAACTTCCATAAAGCAATACTTGATAGATAAAAAACAACTTCACAAACTTGCTGAGTAGCGCCAAGACAATCACCAGTGTAGCCGTCTATCCATTTTTGGAAATAACGAGCCATAAAAAATCGGAATAAGAAAACAGGAATTAAAACCAATAGTATTTGCCAATTAAAAATAGCCAATACTATAAGCGGTAACAATCCAAAAAAGAAAGCACCAACTACTTCTCTCCAGCTAAAACTTTGAGCAATAGGCTTGCTTTTGCTTGTCGCATCTTCTCTTGAATATTCGTGGGTAAAAACAATTGATATTGCGGCTAAGCGGCTTAAAGCATGTCCTGAAACAAACAATAAAAAACCAATCACTATTGAATTTGTTTCTTCAACTAATTGAACCAAACTTTGAAACTTTAATAAAAAAAGCAATACTAAGCCAATCGCTCCATAAGCTCCAATGGCACTGTCTTTCATGATTAAAAGAATCTTTTCTTTAGTCCATCCGCCACCAAAACCATCACAAACATCAGCAAAACCATCTTCATGAAATGCTCCAGTAACCAGAATACTGGCAATCATTGAAAGCACAACTGCAATTTCAGTAGAAAAAATTAAGGTGGAAAGATAGAAAACAACAAAACTGATTCCTCCTACAATCCAACCAATTAATGGAAAATATCTCGAAGCTTTGTTTAAATAATCCGGATGATGATTGATGTTTTTAGGGCAAGGAATTCGGGTATAAAATAGTAATGCCGTAAAAAATATATGGAGTTCTTTTTTCATTTTATTAAATATCAATATCATTTTGGCTAAAGCCAATTTGATTTATTTTTTATCCCAAATAGCTAAAGCTATTGGCAATTCATTAAAAAATTTCTCATCACTTTCTAAATTCCAATATCAAATACTATTTTTAATTGCCTCCAGATTTATCTGGAGAAACTCTGATTGGAATAATTATTGGCTTTAGCCAAACTAAAACAGCTACTTTTCACTCACTCCAGAACTTTCAAAACTAGCCATTTCATTTAAAAAAGCAACTGCTGATTTAATTATTGGAAACACAAGTGCACAACCTGTTCCTTCACCCAAGCGCAAATCTAATTGTAAAACTGCTGAAACTCCTAGATAATCGAGTAGTTTTTTATGCGCTTTTTCAGCTGATTGATGACTAAAAATAGCGTTATTCATTATAGAAGGTTTTTTTTTGAAAGCTATTAAAAAGGCAACACTGCAAATAAAACCATCCACTAGAAAAATCATATTCTGTTTATAAGCCTCTAGCATTCCACCAGCCATTTGCAAAATTTCAAATCCTCCAAAATAAGCTAAATAACTCTCTAAATTTTTATCTCCTTGGTAATTCTCAATTGCTTTTCTTAGAACATCAATCTTCAATTGCAATTTTTCATCGCTGACTCCTGTGCCTCTGCCCACGCAATCTTCGATAGGAAAATCACAAAGCACACTCATTAAAACCGAAGCTGTAGCCGTATTTCCAATACCCATTTCGCCAAAACCAATGCAGTTGCTTCCCTGTTTTGCAATGGTTGTTACAATTTCGCTTCCTTTAGTAAAACACAAATTCATTTGCAATTCGGTCATTGCTGAACCGTTTAAAAACGAATGTGTTCCTTTGTCAATCTTAGCCGAAATCAAGCTTGTATTAGACGGAAAATCATAATTTACACCCGAATCTACAACGGACAGCTCTATTTTATTTTGCTTACAAAATACATTTATTGCCGCTCCACCTTCTAGAAAGTTAGTTAGCATTTGGCGCGTTACATCCTGAGGATAAGCACTCACTCCATGTTGTGCAATACCATGATCGGCTGCAAAAACCACAATATGGGGTTGGTTTATTTTAGGTTCCAAAGTTTTAAAAACAGTAGCTATTTGTATGGCTATTTTTTCGAGAACTCCTAATGAACCAATAGGCTTTGTTTTTTGATCTATTTTCTGTTGCAAGCTTTTTAAAAAAAAATCAGTTGTAAGGGGATGGATTGTCTTGACTTCAACTTGCTTTGCTGTTGCTAAATGCAATTCGGTAATTTCTGAAACAAAAGGTGTTTCTGATTTTTGTTTCCAATGTAATTGCTGCAACATCGGTTGATTATCATAATTTGTTGCTGGTTTGCCTACGCAAAAATACCCCAGCGGTTCTATATGTTCTGGTAAACCCAATATTTCTTTGAATTGGTAATAATTCAAAATCGAAACCCAGCCCATTGAATACCCTTGTTCCGTAAGTGAAAGCCAAATATTTTGTGCCGCACAAACTGCACTAAACTTAATCGCCTCATTGCTTCCCACTGTTCCGATAGTAAAATTATTAAGTACCGAACGGTCATAACAAATTACCAATCCCAATGGCGCTTCTTCAATCGCCTCAAGTTTTAGGTTTTGATATTGTTCTTTTTGGGATTCGTTATCCGTGGAACCAGCTGCTTTTTTATCGTATTCTAAAAACAATTCCTTAATCGCTTTCTTAATTTCTACCGATTTGATTAGATAATATTGTGTTGCATCGGTCAAACCAACAGAAGGCGCCCAATGCCCTGCCTGTAATGCTTTTTCGATTACGGCATCAGGAACACTATCATTCGTAAAATGACGTGTATCTCGGCGGGATTTTAAAATGTCGTCTAAATTACTCATGTTTTATAATTAAATTTCATTGGCAATGACAAATGCAAAAATCAATTAAAAAACATTGAAATTAATTTACAATTGAAATTTGATATAGGTATTCTTTTATTGATATTGTAATTGAATTTCTCTTACAATACTCCTTTAATTATTACTGGAATTCCAGAAACCATTAGCACCACTTTATCTGCTTTTTTAGCTAAATATTGGTTCATCCAACCTTGCAGTTCGGTGAATTTTCTACCAATGTGCGTATCGGCATGAATTCCCATTCCGATTTCGTTAGAAATAATAATGATAGTCACATTCGGCTGTTTAATTACTGCTTCAAATTCCGCTTTGGCTTGAATCAAACTCAACTCGACATCATTTTTAGTATCAACAAAAAAGTTAGTCAACCATAAAGTTACGCAATCAACTACAGCCACTTGCCCTGAAAAATCAATTTCGCTTATAAATTTTTCTTTTTCAATGTTAATCCAGCGTTCGTCACGATCTTTTTGATGACGGTCAATTCGCTTTTGGAAATCATCATCCCACTTTCGAGCTGTAGCAACGTAAATAGGTCTTGATGATAATTCCTTCGCTATATTTTCGGCATAACTGCTCTTTCCTGAGCGCTCTCCACCTGTTATGAAATAGATCATTTAATGATTAATTATAAATGGTTAATTATAAATTTTAGAATTGTTATTTAGTCTTTAACTGTGCTTTTGATGTTTTAAGAATACTTGTTATTAATTTTAAAATCACTACCGCTTCTTCAGAAATACTATCATATTCTTTTTCATTCAAATAATCTGTGGCTTTTAATAGTTCCAACCAATAAACAACTTCATTGGCTTCTTTCTGGGCAATTCCAAACTTATGAATAAAATCTTGTTTACTTTCAGCATGTTCCGCTTCTCTAACCATTGCTCCAATACTAGTACCACATCGCAACAATTGTTTTGAAAGTACAAATTCTTTTTTCTCAGAACACAAATATTGATACAGCTTAACGATTCGAACTGCAAATTGAAAACTCTTATTTTTAACAATATTATCTCCCATAATTAACCATTTACAATTAATCATTAATAACTATTCTAATACGGACAATGACGGCATCCATTTCCACAGCAATTTCCTCTTTTTAGATGAAACCAAGCCTTGAAAACATAATTTCCGTTTTCCAAATAATAATCGATTCCTTCAATCAAATGAGTAGTTTTAGGTAAATCTTTGGCTTTATTTTCCAATGCATTATCTGGAGAAACAGTAGCTACATATTCTTCTATTTTTATCGAACAACTGTCTTTAAAACAATTAGGACAAAGACAATCACCAGCCTCTGAAAAATTAAATATAGGCGGAAAATCATTGCACCAACATTTTTTTTCCTGAGAAATATTTCCACAATTAAAGGAAGCCCCACAACCAGAGCAAAGCTTTAGCTTTATAGCATTCATGAGGTAAAGATAGTATTTGTTCATTTTTTTATCCTAAAAAATAAACAGTATTTTTTACAATTTACTATACCTTTGCTCGCAAATACATTTTAATGATGAAATATTTTTATAATAAAATACTGTTTTCACTGCTGCTTTTAAGCTTTGCCGCTTGCAAAAAAAACGAAAATTCAAATACACCTTCCCATTCGAATCAAAAAAACGAAATTGGATATTCGACTAATCTTGCTATCTACAAATACAATGGATATTCGATTGTTAAAGTACTTAATCCTTGGCCTGACGCTAATAAAGATTTCACTTATATTCTAAAAGAAAAAAATGCAGCTATTCCTGATAGTTTACAAAAGTACACCCAACTCTCCGTTCCTTTGCAATCTATTGTGGTGACTTCAACCACAAATATTCCTTTTTTAGAAATGCTTGAAGTAGAAAAAAAATTAGTTGGATTTCCTCATACCGATTATGTTTCTTCTGAAAAAACACGAAAGTTAATTGATGCAGGAATAGTAAAAAACGTGGGACAAAACGAACGCTTAAACATAGAAAAGCTTATTGATTTAGCTCCCGAAGCCATTGTAACTTTTGGTGTTGACAATAACAATCCGATGATTGCGAATTTAGAAAAAAGCGGTTTAAACGTCATTATTCAGGCTGATTGGATGGAGCAATCACCACTAGGAAAAGCCGAATGGATTAAACTCTACGCAGCCTTATTTGGCAAAGAAAAAGAAGGTAAAATCCTTTTTGACAACATTGTAAAAAACTACCAAGATGCTTTGCAATTAGTAGCCAACCAAAAGGCAAAAGAAACTGTTTTATACGGTTCTATGTATCAGAATCAATGGTATGTTGCCAAAGGAAATAGTTGGGTTGCAAAATTTATGAAAGACGCCAAATCCAATTATTTATGGGCAGATGTTGAAGGTAGCGGAAGTTTAGGATTGCCTTTCGAAAAAATATTAGACAAGGCAAAAATTGCCAAGGTTTGGATTGCTACAGGTTCTTTTAAAAACGCAAAAGAATTAGCAAATAGCAATCCGCATTACGTGCAATTTGATGCTTTTAAAACTAAAAACATCTATACTTTTGAATGCAAATTAGGAGCGACAGGAGGAACAATTTATTATGAATTAGCTCCTAGCCGACCAGATTTAGTTTTGAAAGATTACATCAAGATTTTTCATCCTGAATTATTAGCGGACTATAATTTTACCTTTGCACAAAAATTAAATTAAATCCCTCTGCCCTCCCGAAGTTTCGGGACTCTCCGAAGCAGAGGGAGCCGAAACCGAGTTTGTTTGTGTAAATTATTCAATATCATAAATTAAAAAATTAGAACATAAATTGAGAAATCAAAAGCGAAATACAATTCTATTTTTCTACCTTGTGGTGGCGTTACTATTTTTGTTTTTTGCCAATATCAGTTTAGGATCTATCACCATTCCTTTCAAAGAAATTTATCATAGTTTAACTGGTGAACAGGCCAGCAAATCAACTTGGGAATATATTATTATTAATTATCGATTGCCTAAAGCCATTACGGTGGTTTTGGTTGGAATGGGACTTTCGATAAGTGGTTTATTGATGCAAACCTTATTCCGAAATCCATTGGCTGGACCCTATGTTTTAGGACTGAGTTCAGGAGCAAGTTTAGGAGTTGCATTTGTAATTTTAGGTGCAGGTTTACTTCCTGCTTTTTTACAAGAAATAGTACTTTCGTCTTACGGAATTGTTTTAGCTTCAACTATTGGGAGTACTTGTGTACTGTTAGCTGTTGTACTGGTTTCTGTTCGTTTGCGCGACACGATGTCCATTTTAATTATCGGTTTGATGTTTGGTAGTTTAAGCTCAGCAATAGTGGGAACCCTAAGTTATTTTAGCACAGCCGAACAATTGCAAAAATTCACTTTTTGGTCTTTAGGGAATTTGGGAAATCTTTCTTGGACTTCCATTATTATTTTATTCTTTTGTGTACTGCTTGGATTGTTGTTGAGTCTAGCCAGCATCAAATCTCTAAATGCTTTACTTTTGGGCGAAAATTACGCTCGAAGTCTGGGTTTAAATTATAAAAAAGCACGATTAATTATCATTTTTGCTACCAGTATACTTGCTGGGAGTATTACGGCTTTTGTTGGCCCTATTGCCTTTATTGGTCTGGCAGTTCCTCATATTGCTAAATTGGTCTTCCAAACCAGTAATCATACTATTTTGTACTGGAGCACACTACTTTTTGGAGGGATTATTATGCTAATTTGTGATACAATTTCGCAAGTCCCTGGTGGCGACATTACTTTGCCGATTAATGCGGTTACTTCTATTTTTGGAGCACCAATTGTGATTTGGTTGTTGTTGAGGAAACAAAAAATGGTGGGGTAACTATAAATTTTGACCGCAAATTCGCAAATTTAAAAAACTTTTTATAAATAAATAATTTGCGAATTTGCGGTCAAAAAAGACAATAAGTGCAGACACTCAGAAAATGCTCTTACTAAAGTATAATTTCGAAATTACAGCATTGATAGATTCCTAAAATTATTTAAGAAACAGAGGGTATTTTGTTAGATTTTTAAAAATCAACGTTTATAAACCGCATTCTGTTAATATTTTGTGCTTTTGTGAGTTTTAAAAACAGAATAAATCATTAAATTCGCAGTCTTAATTAACTTTAAGAATTGATATAAAATGAAAGGGGCATTTTTAGCAAATTTCATTTTACCAATAAAAACAAATAAATACATAGAAATGAAATACGACGTTATTGTTTTAGGAAGTGGGCCAGGTGGATATGTAACTGCCATTAGAGCATCACAATTAGGCTTTAAAGTAGCCGTAATTGAAAAAGAAAATTTAGGCGGAGTGTGCTTGAACTGGGGTTGTATCCCAACAAAAGCGTTACTAAAATCAGCTCAAGTTTTTGATTATCTAAAACACGCTTCCGATTACGGATTGACGGTTTCTGAATTTGATAAAGATTTCTCGGCGGTTGTTCAACGTAGCCGTTCGGTTGCGGAAGGAATGAGCAAAGGAGTTACTTTTCTAATGAAGAAAAACAAAATTGACGTTATTAATGGTTTTGGAAAACTAAAACCAGGTAAAAAAGTAGACGTTACTGATAAGGACAACAAAGTTACTGAATATAGTGCGGATCATATCATTATTGCTACTGGTGCACGTTCTCGTGAGTTGCCAAACTTGCCACAAGATGGTGTAAAAGTAATTGGTTACCGTCAAGCAATGACATTGCCTACACAACCTAAAAAGATGATTATTGTAGGTTCTGGAGCGATTGGAGTGGAGTTTGCACATTTCTACAACTCTATGGGGACAGAAGTTACCATCGTAGAATTTATGCCAAATGTAGTTCCTGTTGAAGATGAGGATATTTCGAAACAATTTGAAAAATCTTTGAAAAAAGCTGGAATCACTGTGATGACTAACTCTTCTGTAGAAAGAATTGATACTTCAGGAGATGGCGTAAAAGCATTTGTAAAAACAGCTAAAGGAGAAGAAGTTCTGGAAGCTGACATTCTACTTTCGGCTGTTGGAATCAAAACTAACATCGAAAATATTGGTTTAGAAGAAGTAGGAATTGCTACTGACAGAGATAAAATCTTGGTTAATGCTTACAACGCAACTAATATTCCTGGTTACTACGCTATTGGTGATGTAACTCCAGGACAAGCTTTGGCTCACGTAGCTTCTGCTGAAGGAATCAACTGTGTGGAGAAAATTAAAGGATTGCACGTAGAACCTATCGATTATGGAAACGTACCTGGTTGTACTTATGCTACTCCAGAAATTGCTTCTGTAGGTTTAACTGAAAAACAAGCTAAAGAAAAAGGATACGAATTAAAAATTGGTAAATTCCCTTTCTCAGCTTCAGGAAAGGCAAAAGCGGCTGGAACTCCAGACGGATTTGTAAAAGTAATTTTTGATGCTAAATACGGCGAATGGTTAGGATGCCACATGATCGGTGCTGGTGTTACTGATATGATTGCTGAGGCAGTTGTAGCACGTAAACTAGAAACTACTGGTCACGAAATCCTAAAATCAATCCACCCACACCCAACAATGAGTGAGGCGGTTATGGAAGCTGTTGCTGATGCTTATGGCGAAGTAATTCACTTGTAAATTTTAGAATTAAAATTTTAGATTGATATAGAAATCCGATTTGTGAAAACAAGTCGGATTTTTTTTGTGTGTTGTTGTAACGGTATCTAATTTTATTTTAAAATTGATTCATGAAACTCAAAATAATAAATTTGTTGCACTTCTGGGTTGATGAACACAGCATCCAATTTGCTTCAATTTATTTTATAAAAAGTAAAGCTCGATATGATATTGGGATTTTTTACATTTCATTTACCTCACTTCGTCTCTCTCCAACAATGTCATTAAGTTAAATACTCGTCAGTTCGAGTCGAGTAACATTTTGCGATGAAAATTATTAAGAAGTATCGAGAACACTTGTCCCTTTATGGCTTCTCGACACAATTTTATACATTAAAGCTATCACATTGTGGTATAAAACCACTCGAAGTGACGGCTAAAACAACTTAACTTTTTGACATTACTCCCCTCCACAGAAAAGGGGGCTAAAAAAATAATTGTAAAACTTATTTTCTACGTATAACTACTAGATTTTGGGTGTTTCAAAAACACTACTTAGTAAGTACGATTGATTTTAAAACGCTATAAATAAACACTTTAATTCTTTTTTATGTTTTTACACCTATTTTTAATCGTTTTATAATACAAATAAAGTTGGTTTAAAAAACTTGTTTTTATTGCGCTAGACGTTATGTATAAGTAAAATTACGTAAGTATGTTTGCAGTGTAATAATTAAACAAGAGCAAAATTTAAAATCAACGACTATGAAATTACTTAAAACACTTTCTTTATCAGTAATAGGATTTGTAGGCACTGGGGCAATAGCTCAGGAATTCAGTTCGGATATTCAAATCAGACCTCGATATGAATACACAAACGGTTTTGGAACATTATTAACCCCCACTACAACTCATACTTCATTTGTTGGGAATCGTTCACGATTAAACCTGAATTACAAAGACGAAAAATTAGCTGTAAAATTGGCTTTACAAAATGTACGTACTTGGGGTGCGGTAAACCACCTTACAGGAGGTATTTCAAATGCGACCAATAGTTTTGTTATGTTTGAAGGATGGGCACAATACAGTTTTACTGACAAATGGAGTACTAAAGTAGGTCGTCAAATATTATCTTATGATAACCAAAGAATCTTTGGAGGATTAGATTGGGCAAATCAAGGACGTAGTTTTGATGCCGCTTTATTTAAATTTAAAGCTGCTAAAAGCCAATTAGATTTAGGGTTTGCATTAAATGCAAAAGATGAAACTAAAACTGCTCTTAGTTTTCCAACTTCAGTTTCATTTGGAAGTGACTTAGAATTTAAAGATTTTCAATATGCTTGGTATCACACCGCTATAAAAAAATTAGGAGTAAGCTTTTTAGCCTTAAACTTAGGGAGAGAATATCGAAAAACTCCAACAGAAGCTGAAACAAATTATTACCAAACTTTTGGAACTTATGCTAATTACGCTGGCAAAAAAGCAACTTTTGATTTTAGTTTCTACGGACAAACTGGAAAAATTGGTACCGACGAAGTTTCGGCTTGGCAAACAGCAGCTAATTTAGGTTATGCTTTTTCTCCAAAATTTAAAGCTACTTTAGGTTATGAATTTTTATCTGGAAAAGACCAAAATTCTACTTCTACAATGGTTAAATCGTTCAATCCTATTTTTGGTACAAACCACGCTTTCAATGGTTTTATGGATTATTTCTATGTAGGAAACCATGGAGGTTCAGTAGGATTGCAAGATGTAACTCTAAAATTAGACTTCCCAATCAAAAAAGTAAACTTGTCTGTTGCTCCTCATTTATTTTACACAGCAAATGAATTGTCTGCAACTGATGATAAATACTTAGGAACCGAGGTTGATGTAACAGCGGTTTACAAAGCAAGCAAAGACATTACTCTTATTGCTGGTTACTCGCAAATGTTTGGTTCTGATGCTATGGTAGCGCTTAAAGGTGGTTTGAATGATACAACAAACAACTGGGCGTATTTAATGGTGAACATCAACCCACAAGTTTTCTCAAAAAAATAACTAATTAATTTATTAAAAACTATCGAATATGAAAACATTTAAATTAAATCAAAAAATACTAACAAAATCAATTTTTGTTATAGTGCTGTCTATCAGCGCAATCTTTTCTAGTGTGAGTGCTCAAGAACCAATAAAACTAGGATTTATTCCTTTAACCGATTGTTCACCAATTGTTATGGCCAAAGAATTGGGATTGTTCAAAAAATATGGCGTAGAAGTAATTGTTACCAAAGAATCTTCATGGGCCAATGTTCGCGACAAGATTTTAACTGGCGAATTAGACGGAGCTCACTGTTTGTATTCCATGCCTTTTTCAGTGTACACTGGCGTTGGAGGAAAAGCTGGATCAGAAATGAAAATTGCTATGATGTTGAATAATAATGGACAAGCCATAACATTATCTAATGATTTTTGTGGAAAAGTAGGTTTTAAAGATATGGCTAAAGCAGGACCTGTGGTTGCTGCCAAATTAAAAGCCAAAAAAGAAGTAACATTCGCCATGACTTTTCCTGGTGGCACACACGATTTGTGGTTGCGCAACTGGCTAGCCTTGGCAAAAATAAATCAAAAAACCTCTAAAATTATCACCATCCCACCTCCACAAATGGTTGCCAATATGAAAGTAGGGAATATGGACGGATTTTGTGTCGGAGAGCCTTGGGGAGGTGTAGCTGCAATGCAAAAAGTTGGCTTTACTCAAATTGCAACTCAAGACATTTGGAAAGATCACCCAGAAAAAGCCTTGGTAGTAAACAAAGATTTTAGTGCCAAAAGAAAAGCAGATTTGGTTAAAGTAATGAAAGCTGTAATGGAAGCTTGTATTTGGCTAGATGTGCCTGCCAATCGTAAAAAAACTGCTGATATTATTGGTAAAGCACCTTACGTAAATGCAAACAATGATGTTATCGAAGATCGATTAAACGGAGAATACAATTTAGGTTGCAATTTGGGTAAAAAAATATACAAAGGTGACCAAATGGCTTTCCATAAAGGCGGTATGGTAAATTTTCCACGCAAATCACATGCAATCTGGGCTATGGCACAATTCGTACGCTTTGGTTACTTAAAAACTGCTCCAAACTACAAAGCTATTGCAGACAAACTGATATTGACAGATTTGTATAAGGAAGTTGCTGCTAGTATGAAAATTAAAGTACCTGCCGATGATATGAAGCCATTTTCTCTCACTATGGATAAAACAGTTTTCAATCCAGCAAATCCTGCTGCTTACTTGAAAGTAGTTAAAAACTAAAAAAAGATTATTCTCATCCCTGTTGTTTCAACTGCGATTAAAAAATAGAATAGCACAGATTTATAATACTAAACCTAAATTATATTGCCATGTCTGATAAAAACACCTTAACAATTGACTCTATTAGCACCCAAATCGATGATTCAAGAAGTAGTACAAAAAGTTTAATTAAAGAAAATGTAAAATTAAAACTTACCTTAACCACTATGGGTACGAAGTTACAATCTATTTTATTTGCCTGTGTGGGTCTATCGCTTTTTGCAGGTTTGTGGGCACTTTTAAGTGCGTACACCCAAGAAGCTTTACCAGGACCTATTGGAACTTTAACTGTATTAAAAGAAATGCTTAGCGATCCTTTTTATGATTATGGTCCTAACGATAAAGGGATTGGTATACAATTATTCGTTTCTATAAAAACAGTACTATTTGGATTTCTATTAGGTTCATTAATAGCGATTCCAATTGGGATTTTGATGGGAGCAAGTACAATATGCAAGCAAATTTTTTATCCAATCGTACAATTATTGAAACCTGTTTCGCCTTTAGCATGGTTTCCAATTGGTTTAGTGGTATTTAAAGATACAGGTCTGGCTACCATATTTATCGTTTTTATTACCTCTTTATGGTCTACATTAATTAACACTGCTTTTGGTGTTGGATCGATTCCTCAAGATCATAAAAATGTAGCCAAAGCTTTTGGTTTTTCAAAAATGAGATATTTAACTAAAATTTTAATTCCTTACAGTTTACCTCATATTATTACAGGTTTACGTTTAAGCATTAGCGTGGCATGGCTAGTTATTGTTGCTGGCGAAATGCTGTCAGGCGGAGCAGGAATCGGTTTTTTTGTTTGGGATTGTTGGAACGCTTTAAACCTCGAAAAAGTAATTGCAGCCATCCTAATTATTGGAATTGTAGGATTGCTTTTTGATAGAATATTCACTTTTATTGAAAAAAAAGTAGCCTATTAATGAAATAGGAAATCAAGAGTTGAGTGCGGGAAGTCCAGATGGATGTCCAACAACCAACTTCCCAAACCCATCTTCCATCTTTTAACAATTTAAATTTAAAAAATTATGAGCTATTTAGAAATCAAAGACTTGGAGATTTCATTTCCAACCCCAAAAGGAAAATATACAGCAGTACAAGACATTAACTTATCTATAAATAGAGGAGAAATAGTATCTATAATTGGTCATTCTGGTTGCGGTAAATCTACTATTATGAATGCCGTAGCAGGAATGTTAAAACCAACTAATGGCACAGTTACGCTAGACGGAAAAACCATTAAAGGTCCTGGTCCTGACAGGGGAATAGTTTTTCAAAATTATTCACTTTTGCCTTGGTTATCAGTTCACGAAAATATTTTTCAAGCAGTGGACTCCGTAATGGATTGTTCGACAAAAGAAAAACACGAAATTGTAGATTACAATCTGGATATGGTCAATTTATTACAACACCGGGATAAATTACCGGGACAATTGTCAGGAGGAATGAAACAACGTGTGGCAATCGCTAGAGCTTTTGCCATTAATCCAGGAGTTTTATTACTAGACGAACCATTTGGAGCTCTTGATGCTTTTACTAAAAGTTCTATGCAACTGGAAGTTTTAAAATTATGGAATCTTAATAATCGTGATAAAACCATTATTATGATTACCCACGACATCGAAGAAGCTTTATTTTTATCGGACAGAATTGTGGTATTAAATGACGGTCCCGCATCAACAATCAGAGAAATTGTGCATGTGGATCTAGCCCGACCAAGAAATAAAATTGAGTTTGTAAAAACACCTAAATATATTGAATTAAGAGATAAATTATTACAGCTATTGACAGAGGAATTTTCTATCGAAGATTTGGGTGTAACCTATAAAAGTTGATTTTAAATTATCTTGCATAAGAAGAGTCCTTGTAATGCGATACGCATTCAGGGATTTTTTTGTGCATAATTCAATCAAAATAGGCGGATTCAGTAGTAAGCGAACTTCTTGAAGAGAATCGTGTATTTAAAATTAAATAATAATTTATCAAAAAAATAAATTATAATCTTATTATAAAGACTAATAGTAATTCTGAATGTTTTCATGAAAAATTCAAATTACTTTTAGTAAAGATTAATCCACAAATCATAAAAAAACTATGTAACTGTTTAAATTTTATATACTTATTTTTAGAAAAATATTTTTCGATAAGCAAGGCAAATTTTGAGAGATTAACTAACTTATTTTTGAATAAATTTAACCCGTTGGGTGAAATTATCAAAAACGTCAATGGTAGTGTTTTTTGCGTAATGAAATGAAGCGAAAAATGTATCGAGAACCGTTTTCTATTCAATATTTTCTTGTTCTCGATACAAATTTTCCGAAAAAGCTGTCGCGTTTTCTGAAAATTCACTCAAACTGACGAAAATTTAATATACAAAAACAATTTCACCCAACGGGTTAAATTTAATAAAGAATAGCGGGAAATAATTCATAAAAAAATAATTATAAAAAACTTAAACAGTTACTAAGTTAATTTGTGAAAAACTCAGAATTAATATAATCGTTCATTCCATCAAAATTGTATTAAACTTTTTACCTTTCTGTTATTTATTCCAAACTCAAAAAAGCTTCCCCAAGATGATCAATACTATCCGAAGCTATAAACGATTGGAAACCTGTTTTGGGCAAAGCAATATCAGCAGTTAATCCATGTAAATACACTCCTAAAACAGCCGCTTGAATGGGTTTGTAGGCTTGCGCCAAAAAACTGCTAATCATTCCCGTTAACACATCGCCACTTCCGGCAGTGGCCAAAGCTGGATTCCCAGTTGTATTTTTATAAATGGTTTCTCCATCAATAATATGCGTTGGAGCGCCTTTCATTACTATAATCACATTGTACTGCAATGAAAAAGAAATGGCTTTTTCGAATTTCTCTTCTTCCGAATTCCATTCTCCTATCAATCGTTCTAATTCTTTTGGATGAGGCGTGAGTATAGTTCTTGATGGAAAAAGAAGAAACCACGATTTATTTTGAGATAAAATATTCAATCCATCCGAATCAATTACTAAAGGAAGGGTATTAGTTTTCAGCAATTTCAAAAAAGTCTTTTGAGTCGCTTCGTGCTGTCCTATTCCAGGACCAATTCCGATGGCGTTGGGTTGAAAATCAAAATTTATATTCGAAATGTATTTTTTCTTCACATCGGTCAAAACCATTACTTCGGGAATAAATGTTTGAACTATTTCATAACCGCATTTTGGAACAAAAGCAGTTACTAATCCGCAACCTGATTTCAAAGCCGCTTTCGATGACAAAGAAACCGCTCCTATTTTGCCATAGCTTCCTCCAATAAGTAAAGCATGTCCCTGTATCCCTTTGTGTGTGTCCACAGCTATTGGCTTATAAAACTTTAGAATTTCATTCTTATCAATTGGAATAGAAGTTATCATAGATACTGCTTTTGAATAGTTTCCTCTAATTTAGCCTTATTTAAGCAAATAGAAAATGGGTTTTATCAATTATTTTCTTAAAAAATGAAGTTGTTTTATTCGCTGTAAACTTACTTTGCTACTCAAAATAAAAGCAATAAATTAGCGCCATCAAAATTTACACAAAATCAGAATGAAAAATACTGCGCTAACGCACATACACGAAGCTTTGGGAGCAAAAATGCTACCGTTTGCTGGATACAATATGCCTATAACTTATGAGGGAATAAATGCTGAACACGAAACGGTTCGTACCGCTGTTGGTGTTTTTGATGTGTCGCACATGGGGGAATTTTTACTTTCTGGACCAAATGCTTTAGCGTTGATTCAAAAAGTAACTTCTAATGATGCCGCTACATTAACCGACGGAAAAGTCCAATATTCTTGTTTACCGAATAATGAAGGAGGAATTGTTGATGATTTATTGGTTTACAAAATCAAAGACGAGCAGTATTTATTAGTGGTTAATGCATCCAATATTGATAAAGACTGGGATTGGATTTCAGCTCAAAACGATTTAGGCGTTGAAATGAAAAACCTTTCTGACGACTATTCTTTATTGGCAATCCAAGGCCCAAAAGCAATTGAAGCATTACAATCATTGACTTCAGTAGATTTATCAGCCATAAAATATTACAATTTTGTAGTAGGTGATTTTGCAGGAATTGAACATGTAATTATTTCGGCTACGGGATATACTGGCGCTGGAGGTTTTGAAATTTATTGCAAAAATAATCAGGTAGAACAAATTTGGAACAAAGTTTTTGAAGCTGGAGCTCCTTTTGGAATCAAACCTATCGGTTTAGCCGCTCGTGATACTTTGCGCTTGGAAATGGGATTCTGTCTTTATGGAAACGACATTAACGATACCACTTCGCCTATAGAAGCAGGATTGGGCTGGATTACAAAATTCAATAAAGAATTCACTAATTCAGATAATTTGAAGAAACAAAAAGAAGTTGGAGTAACTAAAAAACTAATTGGTTTTGAAATGCAGGAACGTGCCGTACCAAGACACGATTACGAAATTGTAGATGCCAATGGAAATAACATCGGAATTGTAACTTCAGGAACCATGTCGCCTTCTTTAAACAAAGGAATCGGTATGGGATATGTTAGCATAGAAAATAGTGCAGTTGACAGCGAGATCTTTATTCGAATTAGAAAAAAAGATGTTCCTGCTAAAGTGGTAAAAATGCCATTTTATAAAAACTAAAACTTAGAAAAAAACAAAATAATTATAATTTTTTGCATCGTTAAAAAATAATCAGAAATGGGAAGAGCATTCGAATTTAGAAAAGGAAGAAAAATGAAACGTTGGGCTGCAATGGCCAAAACATTTACTAGAATTGGTAAGGATATTGTAATGGCCGTAAAAGAGGGCGGACCAAATCCTGAAGCAAACTCCAGATTGAGAGCGGTTATTCAAAATGCAAAGGCGGCTAATATGCCTAAGGATAACGTAGAACGCGCTATCAAAAATGCAACAAACAAAGATACAGCCAACTATAAAGAAATTTTATTCGAAGGATATGCTCCTCACGGAATTGCAATTTTGATTGAAACTGCTTCTGACAATAATAACAGAACAGTAGCTAATATTCGTAGTTATTTCAACAAATGTAATGGTACTATGGGAACACAAGGTTCGGTAGAATTTATGTTTGACCATACTTGTAACTTCAGAATTCCAAAAGAAGGTCTGGATGCCGAAGAATTAGAATTAGAATTGATTGATTTTGGTGCTGAAGAAGTTTTTGAAGACGAAGATGGAATTTTAATCTATGCACCTTTTAATAGCTTTGGAACCATTCAAAAAGAATTAGAAAACAGAAATATCGAAATTCTTTCTTCAGGTTTTGAAAGAATTCCTCAAATTACTAAAAAGCTTTCAGCTGCTGAAGTAGCCGATGTTGAAAAGCTAATCGAAAAAATTGAAGAAGATGATGACGTAATGAACGTGTATCACACTATGGAAGAAAATGAAGAGGAATAATCTTCAACAAAATACCCGAATAAAGAAAGAGTTTAGCTTTAAGTTAAGCTCTTTTTTTATGGCGTTTCCTTGTTGCGGAACTTTTTCGTAAAGCATTCGGTTTTGTTCTGCAACAAGGTCGGGCTGTACGCTTTATCTTTTGTTAGGAAACTAAATAGTAATCCAGAATAATTTTGCTCTCACAAAAGGATGCCGCTTCCATCCCTAACGCAAACAATAAATAATACAACTATTTGCTTTGTTTCCATGACTTATAAAATAACGGAGATTCATAAGACAACATAAAAATCCATCCCACTAAACAAGCCAAAGCAATTCCTTTAATCCCAAAGTGCGGAGCTAAAAAATAAGCGGCAATAACTCTTCCTGCCATTTGAGTAAAGGTAGCATTCAAAGTTATTTTCATCTTCCCTAATCCTCTAAAATAGCCCTGAATCAGATTCGTAATTCCTGGTAAAAGATACAATAAAATCATTATTTTTAAATATTGTTCTCCTGCTTCAATTACTTCTAATTCTTCTTTTCCCATAAATAACGAAATGAGTTCTCGTGAAAAAAACAATACAATTACAGAAACTAGTACTGTGTAAATCACTTCCATTTTCAATCCTGTCAAAAACCCTTTCCGAATCCGACTAAAATTTCCTTTTCCATTATTCTGAGCTATAAAACCAGTAGTACCGTGAGCGATATTTTGTTGAACAATCATCACAAAATCATCTATTCTACTTACGGCATTAAAAGCAGCTATAGTAACAACCCCCAAAGGATTTATAGCTCCCTGAATTAAAAATTTTCCCAGATGCAATGTGATTTGCTGCATCGCTGTAACAGAACTGTAACTAAAAATGATTCGGAACAAACTGCGATCAAACACAAAATCTTTTCTCTCAAACCTTAAAATAGGAATATAAAACCGAACATACAAAACACATAAAAAAGCAGCTATAGCTTCGGCAATAACTGTTGCCCATGCTGCTCCATCCACTCCTTTTTCCCAAACTGCAACAAAAAGAATATCTAAAACTATATTAAGCACCGCAGAAGCAATCAAAAAATAAAGTGAAGCCTTGGAATTCCCCATACTTCTCAAAGTCGAAGCATAAATATGGTATATAAAAGTAAAAATAAGACCTATAAAAATAATTTGAAGATAAGAAGTAGCATCATCTATAATTTCTATTGGAGTATTTAAAAAGAAAAGTATTTTTCTAGAGGAGATAAAACCAAAAATAACTAATAAAAAGGTAAACAAACCTCCTGAAATTAATGAAGTAGAAATGACTCGTCTCAGTTTAACAAGATTTTGTTCACCAAAGTACTGTCCCATTAACACTGACATTCCTAAACAAATTCCAATAATCAAAAAAAGTAAAACATTCATAACAGGACTCGCAGCACCTATTGCAGCCAAAGCTTCAGCTCCTACAAAACGCCCTACAATAACAGAATCAGCTGCATTATAAGTCAAGACAAAAAAATTACCAATAATTAATGGTAAAGTAAAATGAACAATTTGTGAGCCAATTGGACCACGAGTCATATCTACTAATTTCTCTTTTTGCATTTTTACTAATTGCTTGCATTTAAAATTCTTCCAAATCAAAAAACCCCATTCCGATAGGAATGGGGTTTCATTAGAATCTGAAA